>DASSJF010000004.1 GCA_035691305.1 bacterium | reverse complement strand
CGAGCAGGTGCGGCAGGCGGGCGAGTTCCTCGACGGCCGGCACGACGCGCTGCGCAAGGACCTCGAGGGCCAGATGCAGGCGGCCGCCGACGCGATGGAGTTCGAACGGGCCGGGACGCTGCGCGACCAGATCCGCGGGCTCGAGGCGCTCCAGGAGCCGCAGCGTATGGTCTCCGAGGGCGCGGAGGACCGGGACATCCTGGCCGTGGCGCAGGACGGCGACACCGGCGTCGTCCAGATCTTCGTCGTCCGCGGCGGCCGCGTCACCGGCCAGGAGCACGTCATGCTGCAGGGGACGCGCGGCGCGCCGCCCGCCGAAACCCTGCGGGCGTTCCTCACGCAGTTCTACGAGGCGGCGACGAGCGTGCCTCCGGAAATTCTCGTTCCGGAGCCGATTCCCGACCACGAGGTCATCGAACGGTGGCTCGGCGAGCGGCGCGGCGGCCGCGTTCATCTCGTCCAGCCGCAGCGCGGGGACCGCGCGCGCCTCGTCGCGCTGGCCCGCGACAACGCGGCGCTGCATCTGGCGCAGGAGGCGGCGCGGCGGGGCGGCGTCGCCGGCCCCGGCGTGCATGAACTTCAAAGCCTGCTGCGGCTCGAGTCGCCGCCCGTGCGGATCGAGTGCTACGACATCAGCAACTTCCAGGGTGGCGAAACCGTCGCGTCGATGGTCGTCGCCGAGGGCGGGCGCGTGCGGCCGGGCGAGTACCGGCGCTTCAAGATGAAGACGGCCGAGGGGCCGGACGACGTCGCGATGATGCGCGAGGTGCTGGCGCGCCGGTTCGCGCGCGCACGAGAGGAGCAGGACCGTCTCGACCGCGACGAGCCGATCCGGCCGAAGTGGGCCGTGCTGCCGGATATCGTGCTGCTCGACGGCGGGCGGAGCCAGCTGAGCGCGGCGCGGGACGTCTTGTTCGAGTACAACCACATGATCCCGGCGATCGCCCTTGCGAAGGGCCAGGAGCTGATCTACGTCGAGGGGTTGTCCGAGCCGCTCGCGCTCCCGGCGGACTCGCCGGCGCTGCAGCTGCTGCAGCGCCTCCGCGACGAGGCGCACCGCTTCGCGAACGCCTATCATCAGCGCCTGCGCGGCCGCCGCATCGTGTTCTCGGCGCTCGACGAGATCCCGGGCATCGGGGAGCGTCGGAAGCGCGCCTTGATTCGTCACTTCGGCTCCGTACGCAACATCCGGCAGGCGAGCGCCGCGGACATCGCCGCCGTCGAGGGGATCGGCGCCGGCCAGGCGGAGCGCATCTACCAGTACCTGCGCGAGCATCCGGCGTGACGGCGGGGCCGCGCGTCCTGCGGGCCGGCCGGTTCGCGCTGGACCTGGCGCCCCGGCCGCTCATCGTCGGCGTGCTGAACGCGACACCGGACTCGTTCTACGACCGCGGCCGCTATTACGAACGAGACCGCGCGCTCGCGCGCGCCGACGAACTCGTCGCCGAGGGCGCGGATCTCGTGGAGATCGGCGGAGAGACCGCCCGGCCGGGACCGCCGGTCGGTATCGAGGAGGAGCGCCGCCGCGTCGTCCCCCTGATCGAAACCCTCGCCGCGCGGTTGCCCGTGCCGCTCGCCATCGATACCTACAAGCCCGAGGTGGCCCGCGCCGCGGTCGAAGCCGGCGCGGTCTTCATCAACGACATCAGCGGGCTCGCCGACGAGCGCATCGCGGAGGTCGCGGCGGAGTCCGGCGCCGCGCTCGGCGTGATGCACATCCTGGGGCGGCCGAAGGTCCGGCAAACGTCGCCGCGCTACGTGTCGGTCGTCGAGGAGGTCTATGCGTTTCTCGAGGAGCGGACCGAGCGGGCCCGCACGCTTGGGGTGCCGGCCGGCCGTCTCGTCGTGGATCCCGGCTTCAGCTTCGGCAAGACGGCGCACCACGACGTGGAAATACTGCGCCGGCTGGGGGCGTTCACGCGGTTGGGCTATCCGATCTACTTGGCGACGTCGCGAAAGAACTACATCCGCGACATTCTCGCGCTGCCGTTCGACGAGCTTCTGGAGGGCACGCTGGCCGCGATCGCGTACGGCGTCGCGCAGGGCGCCGGCCTCGTCCGCACGCACGACGTTCGATCGGTGGCGCGGGTGATCAAAATGACGCTGGCGATCACGCGGGGCCCCGAGGGCGCCTCGCCGGCGTCGGCCCCGGGGCGGGGAACCCGAGACATCGTCACGGCGGCCGGAGACGCCGGCGCGGGAGAGGGGAGCAGCGCATGAGGCAGGCTGGACGCACGAAGGCGCGGCACAACGGCCGGCCGCCGGGCGCGCGGACCGTCGATGGCGCGGCGGCTCCGGCGCGCCGCGACGCCGGCGTCGATACGGCGGCGATCGAAGCGGCGGTCCGCACAATCCTCCGGGCGATCGGGGAGGACCCGGACCGCGAAGGCTTGCGTGCCACGCCACGGCGTGTCGCCAACATGTACGCGGAGATATTCTCGGGGCTCCGCACCGATCCGGCGCCGCTGCTGAAGGTCACTTTTGACGAGCGCCACAAGGAGATGGTGGTCGTCAAGGACATTCCGTTTCACAGTTCCTGCGAACATCATCTTTTGCCGTTCGTCGGCGTGGCGCACGTCGGCTACATCCCGAACGGCAGGATCGTCGGGCTGAGCAAGATCGCGCGGCTCGTCGAGACGCTGGCGCGGCGGCCCCAGGTGCAGGAGCGGCTCACCTCGCAGATCGCCGATCTTCTCAATGCGGGTCTCCATGCCCGGGGCGCGGCGGTGGTCATCGAAGCGGAACACCTCTGCATGACGATGCGGGGGGTACGGAAACCCGGGAGCAAGATCGTCACGTCCGCGACCCGGGGTATCTTCCGCGAGAACCCGAGCACCCGCGCGGAGTTCATGTCGCTGATCGGTCACGGCTAGACCGGATTCCGGCGGTGCGCCGCGACAGCGGGTTGCGGCCTTTGCTATAATCGGGTTCGGCGGTGCGGGAGTAGCTCAGAGGTAGAGCGTCTCCTTGCCAAGGAGAAGGCCGTGGGTTCAAGTCCCATCTCCCGCTCCAACCTGCGGCGACGTAGCCAAGTGGCAAGGCAGGGGTCTGCAAAACCCCCATTCGGCGGTTCGAATCCGCCCGTCGCCTCCACTCCCTTACACGGGTAACGCGGTTCCATGCCGGTCCCGGACGCCGATCGCGGGGCCGGCGCACTGTCTTGCGAACACCGCGCACCGGGCGAGTGTCGGAATCGGCAGACGAGGGGGACTTAAAATCCTCTGGCCGGAACGGCCGTGTGGGTTCGACTCCCACCTCGCCCACCACAGCTGCGAGGCGGCGACGATGCGCACACCACGCAGGGTTCACCTCGGGGCGGCCGCGCTCACGATGATCGCGGCCGCCTGCGTCGCGGCGCTGGCCGCCGCCGCGGGGACCGCCGCGCCGGCGGCGTTCACGTTCACCACGGTCGACGTGCCCGGTGCCGCCGACACGTTCGCGTTCGCCATCAACAGCAGCGGCCAGATCGCCGGCGGTTACCAAGGTGACGACCAGGTCTCGCACGGGTTCGTCCGCAGTCCGGCCGGGGCGATCACGAAGTTCGACGCCCCCGCCGCCGCGAGCACCGACGTGTCCGACATCAACGACGCCGGCCAAATCGTGGGCGACTTCCGGGACAAGGACAAGGTCTCGCATGGGTTCGTGCGCGCGGCGGACGGAACGTTCACCATGTTCGACATCCCGGACGCGTCCAACACGTTCGCGAACGGCATCAACGGCGCCGGTCAGATCGCCGGCAACATCGAGGACGCCGCGCATCGGTCCCACGGCTACATTCGCGACGTCGCGGGCGCGGTGACGACGTTCGACGCGCCGAACGGTTTCACGACCGTCGCGAACGGCATCAACGACGCCGGACAGGTGTCCGGCTTCTACCGCGACGGCAACGGCGACTACCACGGTTTTATCCGCAGCGGCGCGGGCGCGTTCATGGTGGTCGACGTACCGCGGGCGACCGAGACCGTCGTCTACGGGATCAACCGCGCCGGACAGGTCATCGGGTACTATCGCGACGCGGACGACACCTCGCACGGATTCGTGCGCGCCTCCGGCGGCGCCATCACGCGCTTCGACGTGCCGCGGGCCGCGGGCACGGCCGGATACGGGCTCAACGCGGCCGGACAGATCGTCGGCACCTTCGACGACGCGAACGACACCACGCACGGGTTCGTCGGACGGCGCTAGCCTCCGGACGGCAACGATCAACCACCCGCGCTGCGGGAAACCCCGGAGGCGGCGCTAGTGTCGGTCTAAGCGGGTCAGCCACGCGGCGCCGGCGCGGGGCGAGCGGAGTCGCACCATGGTGAGGTGAGCCTTCGCCGGGTCATGCGCCACCGCGCCGTACGCGCGGCGGTGGGTCCGGTACGTCCGGAGCGCCCAGAGAAAGATCGAGTCGCGGCTCAGCAACAGGCGCAGGTCTTCCCGGTTCCCGGCCCACAGTTCCTGACGCGTCATCAGCCGTTGGACCGATCGCCGCAGCAGCCGCCAGAGAATCACCCCCAGCGGATAGTCGAGCCATACGAGTGTATCTGCCCGCGGCCACACGATGTCGCGAACGACGCCGTAGTTTCCGTCGACGACCCAGGCGTCGCCGTCGACGGCGCGCCGCACCCGTTCCCGAAATTCTTCCACAGGCGCCTCCGTCCAGTTGGGGCGCCAGTGGAGCGCGTCGAGTTCGATGTACGGGCAGCTCAACCGCCCGGCGAGCCGGCGCGCCAGGGCGGTCTTCCCCGAGCCGCTTGTTCCCACCACCACGATGCGCCGCACGTCATTCAGTCTACCGCGACGCGTCCCTCAGGTCGGGGTCCCCCTCGACGAACGGGACCCCGCGGAGGGCAGGCTGAGCCGGGCCGCGGCGAAGCCGCCGAGCCGCCTTTATCGAATCTTTACGAGAATATTGCACGATCCGGCCGGGGCCGCGTCCCATCCGGCCGCCGCGAGAAGGCACCCGGATCTCGAGGAGAGAGGCGTGACGGCACGGACGCAACCGACGGTGCTGGTCGTCGACGACGATCACAAGCTGATCGCGCTCGTACGGATGTACCTGGAGCGGGACGGCTTCACGGTGGTGCCCGCCTACGACGGCCGTCAGGCCCTCGATCTGTTTGCGCGGCACCGGCCGGGTTTCGTCATCCTCGATGTGATGCTGCCGGAACTCGACGGCGTCGCCGTCTGCCGCGCGCTGCGCAAGCGCTCGGACGTGCCGATTCTGATGCTCACCGCGCGGGTCGAGGAGAGCGACAAACTGTCCGGCCTCGCGGTCGGCGCGGACGATTACGTCACGAAACCGTTCAGCCCGCGAGAGCTCGTCGCGCGCGTGCACGCGATTCTCCGCCGTGCGGGCGGCGGGAGCGCGGCCTCGCCGCGAATCGAACGCGGGGACCTGGTGATGGACCTCGAACGCCACGAGGTCTTTGTCGCCGGCCGCGAAGTCCGGCTCACCGTGATCGAGCACAAGCTGCTTCAGGCTCTAATGGAGTTTCCGGGGCGCGTGTTCACCCGCGAACAGCTGCTGACGCACGTCTACGCCTTCGACGAGGCGGTCGTCATCGATCGGACGGTCGACGTGCACGTGGGCAAGCTGCGGGAGAAGCTGGGCGACGACCCCGCCAAGCCGCGCTTCATCGAGACGGTGCGCGGGGTGGGCTACCGGCTGCTCGAGCCGGCACGGCCCAAGCATGCGGGATAAGCTGCTCTGGCGGTTGCTCGGCGCGCAGCTGCTGGCGATCGCCATTGCCGTGGCGATCGCCGGGGCCTTGATCTCCGACCGCGCCACGCAGTTCTTCATGGTCATCATGACGCGCTACCACATCGACCCCACGATGGTGGAGCAGGACTTCCTGCGCGAAGTGCACCGCGTGCTGATCGCGGGCAGTGTGATCGCCGCGGCCGCGGCGATGCTGCTCGGCTGGGTCCTCGTCCGGCGGCTGGTCCGGCCGATTTCGGACATGATGCTGCTCGCCGAGCGGATCGCCGCGGGCGACTATGCGCAGCGTGTCTCGACCGGGGGACCGGACGAGCTCGTCCGGCTCGCCGATTCGCTCAACCGCATGGCGGAATCGCTCGCGCGCATCGAGGCGCTGCGCCGCGACCTGGTCGCCAACGTCGCCCATGAACTCCGCACGCCGCTCAGCACCCTGCAGGGCTACCTCGAAGGCCTGCGGGATGGCGTGGTGCCGGTCAGCCCCGAAACCCTCGCATCGCTCCACGAAGAGGTGATGCGCCTCGTGCGCCTCGTCGATACGCTGCAGCAGCTGAGCCGCTTCGATGCCCGGATGTCGGCCCTCCGGCGCGCCCGCTTCGACGTAGCGGTCCTCGCGCAGCAGATCGCGGCGCTGTACCATCCCGAGCTGACCGCCCGCAACCTGCGCGTCACCGTCGCCGCCGGCACACCCGGTCCGGAAGTCGAGGCCGACGCGGATCTCGTCGGGCAGGCGCTTCGCAATCTGCTCGACAACGCCCTGCGCTACGCTTTTTCCGGCTCCGACATTATCGTGCGCGCGGGCCGCCTCGACGGCGTGGTCCGGCTGGCCGTCGAAAATGTCGGAGAGGGGATCGCGCCGGACGATCTGCCGCACATCTTCGAGCGGTTCTACCGCGGTGAGAAGTCGCGTTCGCGCGACACGGGCGGCGCCGGGATCGGCCTCGCGTTGGTGCAGGAGATCGCCCGAGCCCACGAGGGCGAGGTCGGCGCCGAGAGCGCCGGCGGACGCACGACGGTATGGCTCACGTTGGCGGCGAAGAAGCCCTGACCGATGGCAGATGTCCGGCCTCTCACCGACACCGACCTGGAATGGGTGCCGCCGCTGGCCGACGCGGCGTTCTGCCGGGTGTCCGAGACCTTGTACGGACGGCCGCGAACGCCGCCGCTGTTTCCGCCGCACCAGTTTCCCTACAGGCTGGCGGTGGACCCGGCCGGCTGCTTCGCGGCCACCGACCGCGGACGTCCGGTCGGGGTCCTGTTCTCCGTCGCCCGCGGGCCGCTGGCCTGGGTCGGTCCGATCGCGGTCGCGCCGGACGCCGACAACCGCGGGATCGGGCAGGCGTTGATGGCGGCGTGCCTGGACAGTTGGGAGCGCCGCCGCGTCCGGCTCGCCGGCCTGGAGACTTTTCCGTCGAGTCCGAAGCACTTGCACCTCTACGCGAAGCTTGGCTTTCGTCCTGGATGGACGGGACTCGGCGTGCGTAGAGAATGGGGGACCGCCGAGGGGACGGCGACCGCGGGGGCCGCGACCCCGGCTCCGCGGGCGCCGGCCGCGGACTGGCCGGACGGCGTGAATGCGGCCGGCGACCTGCCGCCGCTCGATTTCGTGTATCCCGGACTCGACCTGCGTGCGGAAGCCGAGGCGACGCGGCGCCAGAGAATCGGCGAGGTGCTCGTGACGAACGGCGGCTGCGCGCTGTGCCACGTGCGCAGCACCTTCCATCCGCGGCCCGGCACCACGTTCGTGCCGTTTCTCGCCGCGCGCGACGAGGAGGCCTTCGACCGCCTGGTGCGCGCCGCGGAGTGCCTCGCGGCGCGGGCCGGATGTCACGCCGTGAGCGTCCGCCTGCCGGGCTCGTGCTGGCGCGCGTACCGGCATCTCGCCGCGCGCGGCTATCGCGAGATGGGGGCGATGCTCCGGATGAAGCGGGGCGAGCGGCCAGACTACGACCACGCGGACCTGTTCTACTGCGATAACTGGCTCTAGCGGTTGCCGGTCACGCGGCCGGTCAGGTTGGGCTGGCGCAGTTCGCGCAGCGCGCGGGCGAGGTAGGGCGCCGCGTCGGACGGCCGTTTCTGGTCGATCAAGAATTCGCCGAGCTCGTTCGCGGCCCCCGCGAGATCCGCGCGCATCTCGAGGGTCTCGAACGACGCGATCGCCTGCTTGTAGTGGCGCACCGCGTCGGCCGCGTGCCCCTGTGCGCGCGTCAGGCGGGCCCGCACCAGCGTGGTCCGCGCCGCCTCCGTCGTGTCCTTGAGCCGCCGGGTCAGACGCTCCGCTTCGACGAGCGCCTCCTCCGATTCCGCCAGCGCGCCCGTCACGACCAGCGCGCGCGCCAGCTCCGTCAGGCTGCGCGCCCGCCCGGGGTCGTCGCCGAGCTGCTGCTTGATGCGGAGGCTGCTCCGGAGCTGCTCGATCGCGTCCTGCACGTCGCCGTGCTCGAGCAGCATGATGCCCATGCTCGTCCGCGCCTGAGCCAGCAGCCGGATGTCCTCCAGCAGCTCGAAGAGGTGTTCCGCGCGGGCGAGGTGCGCGAGCGCGGCGTCCGGACGTCCGGCGTCGCGGTGGGCGATGCCGAGCTGCACGTGGACCAGCCCGATGCGCCGCAGGTCCTGGGTCGGCTCGAGCAGCGCGAGCGCTTCGCGGTACCAGCGCGCGGCCTCCTGGTGCTCGCCGGCCTCCTGGTAAGTGTTGCCGAGGTTCAGCAGGAGCGCGCCGGTGAGGGAAACGTCCGGCTCGCCTTCCGCCTGCACGCGCCGGTGGGCTTCGAGAAAGTGCTCGCGGGCGGCGGCGAGATCGCGCTCGTAGTACGCGATCAGGCCGAGCACGTGGCTGATGCGGGCGAAGTGGCGCGGCTCCTGAATCTCCGCGGCGAGGTCGCGCGCACGGTCGACATTCTGCCGCGCGAGGTCGAACTGCCGGAGCCCCGCAAGCGCGGAGCCGAGCCCGCAGCAGGCCTCGGCCTCGGCGTTCTTGTCGTCCTGCTGCTGGGCGATGCCGCGGGTCTGTGTGAACGTCTCGGCAGCCTGCGTGAAATCGCCCTGCTTGAGCAGCGCCCAGCCCAGGCTGAGCAATGTCTGCAGCGCGCGGCGGCCGAGCGGGGTGCTCTCTTCGAGGAAGTAGCCGATCGGCCGCTGCAGCCGCTTCGCCAGCAGGATCAGGGTTTCGATCGACGGCTTGGCGCGGTCCTTTTCGATCAGGCTGATGAACCCTTTGGTGAGCTCGGTGCCGCCGAGCTGCGATTGGGTCAGCCGCAGTTCCTTGCGGCGCGCGCGGATCCGCTCGCCGAGCGATAACATTCCGCTCCTCCGGATTGGTCGGGTGAGTGAGGCTTGAGCCATCATGTCGAGCTCCGCGCGCGAGTTAGGCTCAACCGCAGACACTTCCTCCGGCCATTCGTCAACAGGGTCGACCAGTGGTTTAATGGTACAATATACGCAGCGGCACCGCATGCTCTGCTATAATCGCGGTGCCGGCGGCGGTACACACGGGCTCGGTGGGCGTGGGTCCGCGGATGGACATAGCGAGTGCGGCGCGGATGACGCCGTGAACGGGGCGTACGTTTCGCGGCCGGCGACGGTGCAATGGACGCACGGGCCCACGTAGCTCAGGCGGCAGAGCGTGTCCTTGGTAAGGACAAGGTCACCGGTTCGAATCCGGTCGTGGGCTCCAGGAAACACCCCCCAGCTTTGGATCGCGACGGGGACCTCTCTGCGCAACCATGAGTCAAGTCGGGTACGCGATGGCGTGACATGGTGCTCGCGGGCGAAACAAACCGGAGTAGGGCGCGGGTAGGGCCGCGAACGGAGGCTGGCGATGGCGAAGGCGAAGTTTGAGCGGACGAAGCCGCACGTCAATGTGGGGACGATCGGGCACGTGGATCACGGGAAGACGACGTTGACGGCGGCGATCACGGGGGTGTTGGCGAGTTTGGGGAAGACGAAGGCGCTGGGGTTTTATGAGATCGACAACGCGCCGGAGGAGAAGGAGCGGGGGATCACGATCGCGATCAGCCACGTGGAGTACGAGACGGAGAAGCGGCACTACGCGCACGTGGACTGT
>DASSJF010000003.1 GCA_035691305.1 bacterium | reverse complement strand
ACGTCGGGCGCTCTGGCAACCGCGCTCACGAGGATGCCTCCCTCACGAGGAGCCGCGCCTCACGAATCAGCGTAGCGCCGCGTCTTCCGGGAGGTGATCGGACGCGCACCCGATTGTGCGTCGGGTGCGGAATTTACCGGTGCGGGCGCCTAAATGACACGCCAGGTCACGAGGTGTGCCGGAAGCTGGATCTCCTCGAAGACGCGCGCTACAAGCTCGGCCTGTGCGCGCGTCGGGAACAATCGGGTCATCACCCGGGACACCGCGCCGCGCCGGATGACGTCGACAATGTACCCTTTGCTCCGCACGAGGTGCTTCATCCGGTCCGCTGCCGCCGGATTCGTGTAACTCCCGACGCTGACGGCGTACCGCGCCTTGGGGACGCCATACGCCGCTTCGGCGGCCCGCTCCATCTCGGGGAGGCCGGCGGCCACCAGTCCGGCGCCCGGCGGCTTGGGTTGTGCGGAAATCGAGGCCGTTGGCTGGCCCGGCATCAAAAACGGCGCGATCGGGTACAGCCACCATCCCAACGCGCCGAGGCCGGCGACGAAACCGAGGGTCGCTCCCGCGGCCGCGGCGGCGACCACCCGGCGAGAGACCGGTTTGAACCGACGCGACCGTCGCTTCGGGTTCGGCGGCGCCTCTGCGGTATCACGTCGCCCGCTCGACGGCCGGTAGCAACCGATCGTTGCCGCGGAGCGGGCGCCGACGTGGAAAGCGGCCGGTTCCTCCTCGAAGGCCTCGTGCCGCGTTCGCCAGGCGTGGCGCCACGCAAAGAGTTCGACCGCCGTGGCATCCGGGTAATTGAAGAGCAGCGCGCCGCCAGGATCCGCGAGGTACCAGACCTTGCCGACCTGTTCCGCGGAATATCCTTCCGGCAACCGTAGGTATCTACCGACGACCATCTCCGTCCCCCGGAGGCCGTGCGTAACGTTGCCGTTCACCGCTCGCGCGGCGTTCCCTGTCCCGGGTAGTCGAATCGCCGTACTCGTTCGAGCGGGCCGGGCAAAACATGGACGCGTCACTATGCGCGTGCTGCGGCGCGCCGTTTCGACGAGCCGGCTGCCGGCAGAGTAGCCGGGTGCCGCCGGTTTAGCGTGCGCCTTCCATATACGTATCCCAATCCCGAAGCGGCACGCTCCAATCCGTTGGCCCGGCCGGCCGCGACGAGACGTGGCACATCGCGCTCGTTGGTGTCGCGCCGTGCCAGTGCCATTCACCGGCCGGCACGATGACAATGTCTCCAGGGTGGATGAGCCGGCGGTTCCGCTCGGTCGCGACGATTCCTTCGCCCTCGACGACGAACAACACCTGATCGGACCTGTGGACGTGCGGTCGCGTCCGCGCGCCGTGGTCGAAGAAGACCGCGACGAGATCCGCGGACGCCGCGTCCTTCGCCTGCCGCCACCGCTGCATGTGGACGGTGCCGCCGAAGTTCGACGGTGTATCTGCCGGACGCGCCTCGCTGCGCTGGGGACGGACAAGTTCCACGGTCGGCCTCCTCCCGCAATACTCGTGGCGTCTTCGTTCGAGAAGGGAGGGTCCGCTTCCCCGCGAACGGTGTCGCAACGAGATCGGGGGTGGGATGATGCGCAGAGCATTGGCGGCCGGCCTGGTCTGCCTGCTCGGCCTGGGGTTGGTCTCGGTGGCGGCTGGGCAGGGGGTGCGCCGGGGCGGTACGCTGCGCGTAGCGCTGAGCGGCGATATCGTCACCCTCGACCCGCATCTCTCCGGCGCCGCGCTCGACCGGCAGTCGTACCAGAACGTTTTTGACAAGCTCGTGGACACGGACGAAAACCTGACCATCGTCCCGATGCTCGCGACGTCGTGGACCGTAGCCGCGGACGGCCGGACGGTGACGTTCAAGTTGCGGCAGGGCGTGAAGTTTCAAGACGGCACCCCCTTCAACGCCGACGCCGTCAAACTCAACTTCGATCGCATGCTCGACCCCAAGTTCCCGCCGATCCGCAAGGCGGAGATGCGCCCGGTACAGCGCGTCGCGGTCGTCGATCCGTACACGATCCAGGTCGAGATGGACCGTCCCTACAGCCCGCTGCTCTACGCGCTGACGGACCGTGCCGGAATGATGCTCTCGCCGGCCGCGCTTGCGAAGGAAGGCATGAACTTCACGCAGCATCCCGTCGGCACCGGCCCGTTCCGGTTCGTGGAGCGCGTACCTCAAGACCACGTGACGTTCGAGCGCAATCCGGACTACTGGGTGAAGGGCCTGCCGTATGTCGACCGGCTCGTTTTCCGGGTGATCACGAGCGATCCCGCGCGGATCGCCAATCTGAAGAGCGGCGACGTGGACATCGTGGCGAACGTGCCGCTGCCGCAGGAGCCGGAACTGGCGAAGGAAGGGGCGCAGCCCGGCGCGAGCTTCCATCTCCTCGAGCGGGGCGCGTTCCAGTGGAACGCGATGCCGCTCAACGTGACCAAGCCGCCGTTCGACAACAAGCTGCTGCGGCAGGCGCTGAGCCTGACGATCGATCGCCGGGCGCTCGCCCACGTGGTGCTGCGCGATGCGGCGTATCCCGCGCGGTCGTTCTTTCCGAACGGTACGCCTGCGTACGATCCGTCGATGCCGATTCCCGAGCGCAACATCGCGCTTGCGAAGGAGAAGCTCGCGCAGGCCGGACACCCCGCCGGCTTCACGTTCACCCTGCTGCTCGCGGGGTCCGGCCAGCAAGACGCGACCGTCGCGCAGGCGATCCAGTCCATGGCCGCGGAAGCCGGCATTCGCGCACAGATTCAGATCCTCGAGGGCGCCGCGTTCCTCGAAATGATGCAGAAGGCGCAGCACCAGGCGACACTTAGCATCTGGAGCGGGCGCCCCGATCCGGACTTCGACGTCTACCCGTTCGTGACACAGACCGGAATCGGCGGGCTGAACTTGGCCGACTACGTGAGCGACCGGGCGACCGTGCTGCTCGACGGCGCGCGCCTGCTGAGCGACATGTCCCAGCGCCGGCGCGCCTACGCAGAGGTCAGCCGGATCGTCGCCGACGATGTGCCGTACATTTTCCTCTTCTACCCCAAGGAATATAAGCTGGTCAGCAGCCACGTGCGAGGTTTCGTGCAGGTCCCCGACGGAATGGTGCGGCTGCGCTCGGTCTGGCTCGCCCCTTAAAGCAGCGACCGAAGACCGGGGCGGTCGGTCCAGGAATTCTTTCCGAAAAAGTCTCGTTGCGTATGTTTAGGGCCGCAGAGGCGAGGGGATAGTAAGCGATGGGGGCGAGGAACCCCCGACAGAGTTCGAAGACGGTGCGGTTGAGTTGCTTCGGGGGCATGCCCTTCTCCCCCCGCCCCGGAGTAGCGAGGCCGCACCGTTTTCTTGTCCGCGGATCGGCGCACCGGGGCGGAAGCGGGCAAAGCGTTGACAGCGAGGGTCGCGCTGATATAATGAGGCGGGACGGCAAGGCAGTCTTTTTTTGTTTGGGGGCGTTTCTATGGCGCGGGGACCCGAAGGAGCGGCTGGACCAGTACCCGGCAAGCCGGCGCGCGTGCAGGCCCCGGAGCGGCCTCGGCCCGCCCGCCCGGTGGCGCGGCGCATGCCCAACGTTATCGAAGTCTCGGCGCAGTTCCTCAAGGAAGTCCGGGGCGAGATGAACCGTGTCGCATGGCCAGACCGCCAGGCGGTCATTGCCTCATCTGTGGTCGTCGTGTTCGTGCTGACCGTGACCGCGCTGTACCTCGGCGGCATCGATCTGGTGTTCGCCAAGCTGCTCGAGCCGATTTTGAGATCCCGGTAATTCACGAGCCGGGAGCAGGACGGAGACCGCGCGACCGATGCCGGAAGATCGTAATCGTCCGCAGGGATCGACCAAGCCCGACGCCGCCACGCTCGCGCAGCAGTTGTTCCGCGACGAGCCGGAGGACCAGGAGCGCGAGCAGCAGCCCGCGGCTCCGGCGCCCGAACGGCCCGTCGCCGAACGGGCGGAGGGCGGGGCCCCCCAACCGCCGCAGTCCCCGGTTGGCGTGCTGGTGCCGCCGGGCGAGGAAGCCGAGGCGGCCGAAGCAGCCGAGGAGCCGTCTGCCCCGCAGGCTGTCACCGCTGAGGGAACGCTCGAACTTCCGCCCGGCGTGGAGATTTCCGGCGTGGAGCCGGTCAGCCCGGAAGACGAAGCTGCGCGCGCCGCCCGCGGCGCCCGGTGGTTCGTGATCCACACCTACTCGGGGTACGAGAACAAGGTCCGTACCAATCTCGAACGGCGGATCGCGTCGATGGGCCAAGCGGACAAGATCTTCCGGATCCTCGTGCCCACCGAGGACGAGATCGAGATCAAAGACGGCAAGCGGCGGATCGCCAAGAAGAAGGTGTTCCCCGGTTACGTGCTGGTCGAAATGATCATGGACGACGACTCCTGGTACGTTGTGCGCAACACGCCCGGCGTTACGGGATTCGTCGGTTCGGGCGCGAAGCCGCTGCCGCTGCAGGACCGCGAGGTCAAGGCGATTCTCAAACAGCTCGGCGACGAGACGCCGAAGTTCCGCATCACTTACCAGAAAGGCTCGGCGGTCCGGATCAACTCGGGACCTTTTATGGACTTCAGCGGCGTGGTCGACGAGATCTTGCCGGAGAAAGAAAAGGTGCGCGTGCTCGTGTCGATCTTCGGTCGGGAGACGCCGGTCGAGCTCGACTTCGCGCAGGTCGAGAAGATCTAGCGTTCGCAGGGGGGCCGCATGAAGAAAGTCGTCGCGATCGTCAAACTGCAGATTCCGGCCGGCAAGGCCACGCCCGCGCCGCCCGTCGGCCCGGCGCTCGGCCAGCACGGCGTGAACATCATGGAGTTCTGCAAGTCGTACAATGAAAAGACGGCGCGGCAGGCCGGGACGATCGTGCCGGTCGAGATCACGATCTACGCCGACCGGACGTTCGCGTTCGTCACCAAGACGCCGCCGGCGTCCGTGCTTCTGAAGAAGGCCGCGGGCCTCGAGACCGCGTCCGGGGAGCCGAACAAGAAGAAGGTCGGCAAGGTGACGCGCCAGCAGATCCGCGAGATCGCCGAGACGAAGATGCCGGACCTCAACGCGCGGGACATCGAGGCCGCGATGCGGATGATCGAGGGCACAGCGCGCAGCATGGGCATCGAGGTTGCATAATGAAGGTCGCGTAGGGCTGTGGGAGGACGTGAAGGGTCCGCCGGGACCACAGGAGGGAACAGCATGGCACATGGCAAGCGGTACCGTGAAGCGCTCAAGCACGTCGATCCGGAGAAGCTCTACGAACCGCAGGGCGCGGTGGCGGCGCTGAAGCAGGCGCCGCGCGCGAAGTTCGACGAGACCATCGAAGCGCACATCCGGCTCGGGATCGACCCGAAGCAGGCGGACCAGCAGGTCCGCGGCACGGTCGTCCTGCCGCACGGCACCGGGAAGACGGTCCGCGTACTCGCGTTCGCCAAGGGCGACAAGGTCAAAGAAGCGCAGGAGGCCGGCGCCGACTACGCCGGGCTCGAGGAGTTCGTGGAGAAGGTCCAGGGCGGTTGGTTCGACTTCGATGTCGCGATCGCGACGCCGGACGTGATGAACGTCGTCGGCCGTCTCGGCCGCTCGCTCGGCCCACGCGGCCTGATGCCGAACCCGAAGGCCGGCACCGTAACCTTCGACGTCGGCCGCGCCGTGCGCGAGACCAAGGGCGGCAAGATCGAGTACCGCGTGGACAAGACGGGCATCATCCACACCGCGATCGGCAAGGCCTCGTTCAGCGAGCAGGCGCTGTCCGAGAACTTCGACACACTCATCAACGCCGTCGTGCGGGCGAAGCCCTCGTCTTCGAAGGGCCAGTACCTCAAGAGCATCTCCATCAGCGCGACCATGGGCCCGGGCATCAAGATCGACCCGAGCAAGGCGCAGGCGCCCGTCCCGGTCTAACCGTTTGCCGGCGCCGTTGACGCGGTCGGGCGCCGGTGTTAGGATAGGTCCGGTCAATTGCACAGCGCCGTAGACAGCGGGTGCGGCCCGTCCGCCTAAAGGTCTCGCGACCGCCCGCCGAGGCTCCGCAAGCCGCGGGAGACTCCATGGTCTACGGAGTCTCTTTTCGTTCGCCCGGCCCCGCGTCAGCGGGACCAGCCTGCGAGTCGCAGGCGTCGCCCCGCAGGTGCGGGACTAGCCGTCGGGATGCGACGGCGTCGGAGGCAGTCGATGACCGAGCCGAGACCGAACAAGGTCGCCGAAGTGGAGGCGCTCGAAGAGCGCCTGCGGAATTCGACGATCGTGATCCTGACCGACTACCGCGGCCTCACGGTCGGCGAGATCGGTACGCTGCGAGGCAAGCTGCGCGGCGCCTCCCTCGAGTACCGCGTCGCCAAGAACACGCTGCTGAGCCGAGCGGCCCAAAAGGTCGGCGTCAAGGGCCTCGATCCCCATCTCAGCGGTCCGACGGCGGTGGTCTTCGGGAAGGACGACCCGGGCGTGCCGGCCCGGCTGCTTCAGGACTTCATCCGGCAGTTCCGCAAGCTCGAGATCAAAGGCGGTGTGGTGGAAGGTCACGCGCTGGACGCCGCGGCCGTCCAGGCGCTCGCGACGCTGCCGAGCAAGCCGGAGCTCCTCGCGCGGGTCGTCGGCGGCATCCAGGCGCCGCTGTACTCGCTCGTGATGGTGCTGAACGCGGCCCCGCGCGGGCTCGTGACGGCGCTCGACGCCATCCGGAAGAAGCGGGAGGCCGAGGCGCCCGCTCCGGCCCCGACGGAGAGCGCAGCCGAAGCGCCGGCGCCCCAGGAATCGGCGGCGGCGCCGGCGGAAGGGCCGGCGGCCCAGGCCGCCCCCGCGTCCGACGGCGGCACGCTGCCGGCTGAACCGGCCGCCGAGGCGCCGGCTGAGCCCAAACCCAGTTCGGAGGCGGTACGAGAAGCGTAGCGCAGGCATAGACGGAAGACCGGGGCACCGGGTCCCAGGAGGGGATGAGCATGGCGGAGCAGGCGACAGTCGAAAAGATCGTTGACGAGATCGGGAACCTGTCGGCCCTCGATCTGTCGAAGCTGGTCAAGGCGCTGGAAGAGAAGTTCGGCGTCACCGCGGCCGCGCCCATGATGGCGATGGCCCCGGCGGCCGGCGCGGCGGCGGCCGGTGGCGCGGCGGCGGCGATCGAAGAGCAGACGGAGTTCGACGCCATTCTGACCGCGGTGGGCGACAAGAAGATTCAGGTGATCAAGGTCGTCCGCGAGTTGACCGGACTCGGCCTCAAGGAAGCCAAGGACCTGGTCGACGGTGCACCCAAGCCCGTGAAAGAGAAGGTCTCGAAGCAAGAGGCCGATACGATCAAGACCAAGCTCTCCGACGTGGGCGCTACGGTCGAGGTCAAGTAGGGCCGCTCGCGGGGATTGAGGACGCCCCTGACGGGGCGAGACGGGTCGCGGGAACGCCGCTCAGGTCACCGGCGAGACATCCCTTGACGGCCCGTGCTCCCGTCAGTATAATGTAGTTTACTCCTCAATGCCGCAATCTACTGTCACTGTGCTGAGGGTCCCAGTCAGCCGTCCGGACGCGGGCCGACGTCTGCCCGCGTCCGTTCCCGGCTTTCTTCCACGTACACCACGGAGGCGAACAGCGTGACGAGAAAGACTGCGTCGCCGAAGGCCAGGACGAGAACCGCTCCAGCGCGCCGCGGCGCCAAGGCGAAACCCGGCGCGATGCGTTTGATTGTGAAGGACAGCCTGCGCGGCCGGCTCCAGCGGCCCGCGGCGGGAACGGGAACGGCCAAGCATGGGCGTCCGCGGCTGATGCGGACCATCGTGCTGCCGACCAACGCCGAGCGCGCGCCGGTCGCGCTGCTTCAGGCGCCGCCGCCCACGCCGCCGTCGCACTCGTCCACGCGGACGGTCCGCGGACTGGGTGAGGTGCGCGCGTCGCGGCGAGGGAAGCGCAGCCGGGTCAGCTTTGCGAAGATCCACGACGTCCTCGACGTCCCGAATCTCGTCGAGATCCAGCGGGAGTCGTTCAAGTGGTTTCTACGCGACGGCATCCGCGAGGTCTTCAACGAGATCTCGCCGATCAAGGACTTCACCGGCAATCTCGAACTGCACTTCGCGGTCGGCCGCAAGCGCCGCTCGACGGGACAGGAGTCCGAGAACGGCGATCTGACGCTCGACTTCGACGGGTACCGGTTCGAGCAGCTCAAGTACTCGGTCGACGACTGCCGCGAACGCGACTACAACTACAGCGCCGCGCTCAAGGTCCAGGTGCGGCTCGTCATCAAAGAGACCGGCGAGGTCAAGGAGCAGGAAGTCTTCATGGGCGACTTTCCGCTGATGACCGAGCAGGGGACGTTCGTCATCAACGGCGCCGAGCGCGTCGTGGTGAGCCAGTTGGTCCGCTCGCCGGGCGTCTATTACAGCATGACCCCGGACGCGAACGGCCACCTGTTGCCGACGGCCACCGTCATCCCGCACCGCGGCGCGTGGCTCGAGTTTGAGATCGACGCCAACGGCGTCGTCTTCGTGCGCATCGACCGCACCCGCAAGCTGCCGGTGACGGTGCTGCTGCGCGCGCTCAAGTACGGCGACGACGACGCGATCCTCAAGCTGTACAGCCACGACGAGGCGGTCAAGGCGACCCTCGCCAAGGACGAGACCAAGACCGCCGACGACGCGTTGCTCGGCATCTACCGCCGCCTGCGCCCGGGCGACCCGCCCACCATCGAGAGCGCGCGCACACTGCTCAACACGCTCTTCTTCGATCCGCGCCGCTACGACGTCGGCCGCGTCGGCCGCTACAAGCTGGACAAGAAGCTCGGTTTCAAGCCCGAGCAGACTCCGGGGCCCGAGGGGCGCGTGCTGCGCTCCAAGGACATCGTGGAGATCATCCGCTACCTGATCGCGCTGCGGAACGGTCAGGGTAAGCCGGACGATATCGACCATCTCGGCAACCGCCGGGTGCGGTCGGTCGGCGAGCTGCTGCAGAACCAGTTCCGCATCGGCATGCTGCGGATGGAGCGCGTGATCCGCGAGCGGATGACGATTCAGGAGGCCGCGGCGATCACGCCGCAGGTTCTGATCAACATTCGCCCCGTCGTCGCAGCGATCAAGGAGTTCTTCGGGTCCAGCCAGCTCTCGCAGTTCATGGACCAGACGAACCCGCTGGCCGAGCTGACCCACAAGCGCCGGCTGTCGGCGCTCGGACCGGGCGGCCTGAGCCGCGAGCGGGCGGGATTCGAGGTGCGCGACGTGCACACCTCGCACTACGGCCGGATGTGCCCGATCGAGACGCCGGAAGGCCCGAACATCGGCCTCATCTCGTCGCTCGCCACCTTCGCGCGGGTCAATCCGTACGGGTTCATCGAGACCCCGTACCGCAAGGTGCGCGACGGCCGCGTCACGCGATCGATGGAATTCCTCACCGCCGACGACGAGGAGAAGTACACGATCGCACAGGCCAACGCAAAGACGAACACGGAAGGCAAGCTCACCGAGTCGCGCGTGACCGCGCGGCGCGGCAGCGCGATCGTGGTGGTGCCGCCGGACAAGGTCGACTACATGGACGTGTCGCCGAAGCAGATCGTCAGCGTGGCGACCGCGCTGATTCCGTTCCTCGAGCACGACGACGCCAACCGCGCGCTCATGGGCTCCAACATGCAGCGCCAGG
Organism: bacterium; assembly: GCA_035691305.1. Lineage (NCBI taxonomy): Bacteria > bacterium. Next base: position 15,162 of record DASSJF010000003.1, on the reverse strand, counting down.
CGGTCCCGCTGCTGCGGACCGAGGCGCCGCTCGTCGGGACCGGCATGGAGCACCGCTCCGCGGTGGACTCCGGCGCCGTGGTGGTGGCGCGCGAGGCCGGCGAGGTCCTCAGCGTCACCGGCGACCAGATCACGCTGAAACCGGAGCGCGGCAAGGAGCGCACGTACAAGCTCGTCAAGTTCCAGCGCAGCAACCAGGGCACGTGCATCAACCAGCGGCCGATCGTGGAGGCCGGGGAGAAGGTCTCGGTCGGGGACGTGATCGCCGACGGGCCGTGCACGGACCAGGGGGAGATGGCGCTCGGGCACAACGTGCTGGTCGCGTTCATGCCGTGGGAAGGCTACAACTACGAGGACGCGATCTTGATCAGCGAGCGCCTCGTGCAGAAGGACCTCTTCACGAGCATCCACATCGAGGAGTACGAGGTCGAGGCCCGCGACACGAAGCTCGGGCCCGAAGAGATCACCCGCGACATCCCGAACGTCGGCGAGGAGGCGCTGCGCGATCTCGACGAGCGCGGCATCATCCGCATCGGCGCGGAGGTGCGCAGCGGCGACATCCTGGTCGGCAAGGTGACGCCGAAGGGCGAGACCGAGCTGACCGCGGAGGAGCGGCTCCTGCGGGCGATCTTCGGCGAGAAGGCGCGCGAGGTCCGCGACACGTCGCTCAAGGTGCCGCACGGGGAGAAGGGCAAGGTCGTGTCGGTGCGGGTCTTCTCGCGCGAGGCGGGGGACGAGCTCTCGCCCGGCGTGAACCAGCTCGTTCGGGTCTACGTCGCCCAGAAGCGGAAGATCACGGTCGGCGACAAGATGGCCGGCCGGCACGGCAACAAGGGCGTCATCAGCAAGATCCTGTCGGCGGAAGACATGCCGTACCTGCCGGACGGGACGCCGATCGACATCGTGCTCAACCCGCTCGGCGTGCCCTCGCGGATGAACGTCGGCCAGGTGCTGGAGACGCACCTCGGCTGGGCCGCGGAGATGCTCGGCTTCTACGCCGAGACGCCGGTGTTCGACGGCCCGCGCGAGGACGAGATCCGCGGTCTGCTCAAGACCGCCGGCGAGACCGAGGAAGGCGCGCGCGTGCACATCTCCGAGTCGGGCAAGGTGCGCCTCTACGACGGGCGGACGGGCGAGCCGTTCGACCAGCAGGTCACGGTCGGCCAGATCTACATGATGAAGTTGCTGCACCTCGTCGAGGACAAGATCCACGCCCGCTCGACGGGGCCGTATTCCCTCATCACCCAGCAGCCGCTCGGCGGCAAGGCGCAGTTCGGCGGGCAGCGGTTCGGCGAGATGGAGGTGTGGGCGCTCGAGGCGTACGGGGCCGCGAACACCCTGCAGGAGTTGCTGACCGTCAAGTCCGACGACGTCGTCGGCCGCGTGAAGACGTACGAGGCGATCGTCAAGGGCGAGAACATCCAGGAGCCCGGCGTGCCGGAGTCCTTCAAGGTGCTCGTCAAGGAGCTCCAGAGCCTCTGCCTCGACGTCAAGGTGCTGAGCGAGGACCAGAAGGAGATCGAGCTCAAGGAAATCGAGGAAGACATCGCCGAGACGGCGCGGGCCCTCGGCATCAACCTCGAGGGCGAGGAAGCCCTCGTCGAGGAGTATTAGAGCCGATGCAGGACGTCAACAACTTCGACGCGGTCAAGATCGCGCTCGCCTCGCCCGACCAGATCCGTCAGTGGTCGCGCGGCGAGGTCAAGAAACCGGAGACGATCAACTACCGTACGCTGAAGCCCGAGCGCGACGGGCTGTTCTGCGAGCGGATCTTCGGCCCGACCAAGGACTGGGAGTGCCACTGCGGCAAGTATAAGCGCATCCGGTTCAAGGGCATCGTCTGCGACCGGTGCGGGGTGGAAGTGACCCGCGCCAAGGTGCGCCGCGAGCGGATGGGCCACATCGAGCTGGCCGCCCCGGTCTGCCACATCTGGTATCTCAAGGGCGTACCGAGCCGGATCGGCCTGCTGCTCGACATGTCTCCCCGGGCGCTCGAGCGGGTCGTGTACTTCGCGGCCTACGTCGTCACCGACCCGGGCACGATCAAGGGCCTGAGCCGCGGCCAGCTGCTCACCGAGGCCGACTACCGGGAGCTGCGCGACAAGCATGGGACCACCTTCCAGGCCGGCATCGGCGCAGAGGCGATCAAGGAGCTGCTGCGCGACCTCAATCTGGACCAGACGACGAAGAAGCTGCGCGCCGAGCTGAAGACCGCAGGCGGGCAGAAGCGGATGAAAATCCTCAAGCGGCTCGAGGTCGTCGAGGCGTTCCGCAAGAGCGGTAACACGCCGGACTGGATGATCCTCGATGTCGTGCCGGTGATCCCGCCGGATCTGCGTCCGATGGTGCAGCTCGACGGCGGCCGGTTCGCGACGAGCGACCTCAACGACCTGTACCGCCGCGTGATCAACCGGAACAACCGCCTGAAGCGTCTCCTGGATCTCGGGGCGCCCGAGATCATCGTGCGTAACGAAAAGCGCATGCTGCAGGAAGCCGTGGACGCGCTGATCGACAACGGCCGGCGCGGCCGTCCGGTCACGGGGCCCAACAACCGTCCGCTCAAGTCGCTGTCCGACATGCTGAAAGGCAAGCAGGGACGGTTCCGTCAGAACCTGCTCGGCAAGCGCGTCGACTACTCCGGCCGCTCCGTGATCGTGGTGGGTCCGAACCTGCGCCTCCACCAGTGCGGGCTGCCCAAGGAGATGGCGCTCGAGCTCTTCAAGCCGTTCGTGATGAAAAAGCTCGTCGACCGCGGGCTCAGCCAGAACATCAAGAGCGCGAAGCGAATGGTCGAGCGCGCGCGGCCCGAAGTCTGGGACGTGCTCGAGGAGGTCGTGCACGAACATCCGGTGCTCCTCAACCGCGCCCCGACGCTGCACCGCCTCGGCATCCAGGCGTTCGAGCCGGTGTTGATCGAGGGCAAGGCGATCCAGGTGCACCCGCTCGTCTGCACCGCGTACAACGCGGACTTCGACGGCGACCAGATGGCGGTGCACGTGCCGCTGAGCGCCGCGGCGCAGGCCGAGGCGCGCGTGCTGATGCTGTCCGCGTACAACATCCTGTCGCCGGCCTACGGCCGCGCGATCACGTCGCCGACCCGCGACATCGTCTTCGGGTGCTACTACCTGACGCTGGAGCGGGGGGGGGCGAAGGGCGAGGGCAAGGTGTTCAGCCGGCCCGACGAGGTCGTGCTGGCCTACGAGAGCGGCGTAGTCGATCTGCACGCCAAGATCAAGGTGCGGCTCAGCCACGACGGCGAGCTGGTCGAGACGACGGTCGGCCGCGTGATCTTCAACGAGGCGATCCCGGAGGAGCTGCGGTTCATCAACGAGGTCTGCGACCGCAAAATTCTGTCCCAGATCGTGTCCGAGGCCTACAGCCGCCTCGGCTCGACGAAGACGGTCCAGCTGCTCGACAGCATCAAGGATCTGGGGTTCCACTACGCCACGGTGAGCGGCAGCGGCATCGCGCTGTCGGACATTGTGATCCCGAAGGAGAAGGAAGAGATCCTCGGCAAGGCCGACAAGGAAGTCGACGCGATCGACACCCAGTACCGGCGCGGTCTCATTACCAACGAGGAGCGGTACCTCAAGACGGTCGATGTCTGGACGGACGCGACGGAGACGATCACACGGCGGATGCTCAGCACGTTCGACCCGTTCAATCCGCTGTACATGATGGCCCAGTCCGGCGCCCGGGGCAACATTCAGCAGATTCGCCAGCTGGCCGGGATGCGCGGCCTCATGACCGACCCAAGCGGCCGGATCATCGAACTGCCGATCAAGGCGAACTTCCGCGAGGGCCTCACGGTCCTGGAGTACTTCATCAGCACCCACGGACAGCGCAAGGGTCTCGCCGACACCGCGATCCGCACGTCCGAGTCGGGCTATCTGACCCGGCGGCTCGTCGACGTGGCGCAGGACGTGATCGTCCGGGAGGACGACTGCCACACGACGTCGGGCGTCGAGATGACGCCCGTCATGGACGGCACGCAGGTCGTGGTGCCGCTGGCCGACCGGATCGCCGGCCGCGTCGCGGCCGAGGATGTGCTCGCGCCGCGCAGCAAGAAGGTCCTGATCGAAGCCGGCGCCGAGATCGACCAGGTCGCGGCCGAGGCGGCCGAAGAGGCCGGCGTCACGTCGGTGGTCGTGCGGTCGGTGCTTGGCTGCAAGACCCGGTTCGGCATCTGCGCGAAGTGCTACGGGCGCAACCTGGCGACCGGCAAGCTCGTGGAGATCGGCGAGGCGGTCGGCATCATCGCCGCGCAGTCGATCGGCGAGCCCGGCACGCAGCTCACGATGCGGACGTTCCACACCGGCGGTGTCGCGGGCTTCGACATCACGCAGGGCCTGCCGCGCGTCGAGGAACTGTTCGAGGCCCGGCGCCCGAAGGGCCAGGCCGTGATCGCGGAGATCGACGGCAAGGCCGCGCTCTCCGAGAGCAAGGGCACGCGCATCATCACGCTCGCCGGACGCGACGACGAGCGCGAGTACCCGGTCGCCTACGGCGTCCGGATTCGCGTGGCCGACGGCGAGCGGGCCGCGGCCGGCGACCAGCTCACAGAGGGGTCCGTCAACCCGCACGACATTCTGCGGATCAAGGGCCTCGCCGCGGTGCAGGGGTACCTGGTCCAGGAGATCCAGAGCGTGTACCGGTCGCAGGGCGTCGACATCAACGACAAGCACATCGAGATTATCGTGCGCCAGATGCTGCGGCGGGTAAAGGTCGAGGAACCGGGCGGCACGGAGTTCCTGCCCGGAGAACTCGTGGACATCTTCGCGCTCGAGGAGGAGAACGCCCGGGCGATGGCCTCGCGCAAGGAGCCCGCGACCGCGCGGCCCGTGCTGCTCGGCATCACCAAGGCGTCGCTCGCCACGGAGAGCTTCCTCTCCGCGGCCTCGTTCCAGGAGACGGCGCGCGTCCTCACCGACGCGGCCACGAAGGGCAAGGTCGACCCGCTGCTCGGCCTGAAGGAGAACGTGATCATCGGCAAGCTGATCCCGGCCGGCACCGGGATGCACCGGTATCGGGCGACCAAGGTGGCGGTCGAAGGCTTGGCGTAGGCGAGACGGTCTTGGCGTTTCGGAGGGCCCTCCCGTGAGGGAGGGCCCTTCTTGTTGGGGAGGAGCTCCGCCGGCGTGTGCCCGACGTCCAGGCGGCCCCCGGCCTGAGAGGATCGGCGGCGCAGCCCTGGAACCTGTCGCCAAGCCGCGCCGACGAGGGTAGCCTGGGGATGGCAACCACCCGACGCACCGACGCCGCAGGAACCCGCGACGCGCCCGACGATCTGCGCGTGTGGCTGCTCGGCGGTTTCCGCGTGCGTGTCGGATCGCGCGACATCGATCCGGCCGCGTGGCGGCTGCGCAAGGCCCGCAGCCTCGTCAAGCTGCTTGCGCTTTCCCCCGGCGGACGCCTACACCGGGAGCAGGTGCTGGAGTTCTTGTGGCCGCACTTCGACCCCGACGCCGCCTCCAACAATTTCCGCAAGACCCTGCACGTGGTTCGCCGGACGCTGGCCCCCGCGGCCGCCGGAGACTCCGCCCGCTACTGCCGGGTCCACGACGACATCGTCAGCCTGGCCGCGCCCGGCGCGGTGTGGATCGACGTCGACGCGTTCACCGCCGCCGCCACCGCGGCCAGGAAGGGCGGGGAGCCCGCGGCCTACCGCGCGGCGCTCGAGCTGTATGCCGGCGATCTGCTGCCGGAGGACCAGTATGAGGAATGGTCCTCCGGCCGCCGCGAGTCGCTCCACCAGGACTGGCTCAGGCTGCTCTCGGATCTCGCCGCGCTCTACGAATCGCAGCGCGACGAGGCGCGCGCGATCGAGACGCTGCAGCTGCTGGTGTCCCGCGACGCGGGGCGCGAGGACGCGCACCGCAGCCTGATGCGTCTGTATGCCCTCACCGGCCAGCGGCCGCAGGCGCTGCGGCAGTACCAACTGCTCAAGGAGTCGCTGAGCCGGGAATTCGAGGCGGAGCCCGACGAGGCCAGCCGGCGTCTGCACGAGGACATTCAGGCCGGCCGCTTCCCGCAGCCCGGCTCGCCGGCGGTCAAGCCGGCACGTCCGGCGGTGGACTTTCGCGCCACCGGCCGCACGAATCTTCCGCTCCAGCTGACCAGTTTCGTGGGGCGCGCGCGCGAGCTCGCGGAGCTCCGCAACAGCATGACGGACGGCCGGCAGCTCACGCTGACCGGGGCCGGCGGCGTGGGTAAGACCCGGCTCGCGCTCGAGGTGGCGGCGCGCCTCCTGCAGGACTTCCCGGACGGCGTCTGGTTGGCCGATCTCTCAGTCGTCGCCGATCCGGCGCTTGTGCCGCAGGCGGTGGCGGGCGTGGTGAGCGTCCGCGAGGAAGCCGGCCGGCCGGCGAGCGCCGCGCTGGGCGACTACTTTCTCGCCAAACACGCGCTGTTGGTGCTGGACAACTGCGAGCACGTGGCGGCCGCGTCCGCGCAGCTTGCCGAAGATCTGCTCCGGCGGTGTCCCGATCTCCACGTCCTGGCCACGAGCCGCGAAGTACTCGGCATGCAGGGCGAGCTCGTGCACCGCGTCTCCTCGCTCTCGGCCCCCGATACACGCCGCCCGTGCCCGATCGAAGAACTGCGCGCGTTCGAGGCGGTCCGGCTGTTCGTCGAGCGCGCGGCGCTGAGCCGGCCGGGCTTCGAGCTGACCGAAGAGAATGCGCCGATGGTGGGTCAGATCTGCGCGCACCTCGACGGCATTCCACTCGCGATCGAACTGGCGGCGGCCCGGCTCAAGTCCCTGCCCGTGGACGCGATCGCCGCGCGGCTCGACAGCCGGTTCCGGCTGCTCAGCGGCGGGACCCGGACCGCGCTGTCCCGCCATCAGACGCTGCGCGCGGCGATGCAGTGGAGCTACGACCTGCTGTCGGAGCCGGAGCGCGCGCTGTTGCGCGCGCTGTCCGTCTTCGCCGGCGGATTCACGCTCGACGCGGCGCAGGTACTCGGGGCGAGCGACCGTGTCGACGAGATGGACGTGCTGGAACTGCTGGGACGTCTCGTCGACAAATCGATGGTGCAGCTCGAGCAGGCCGGCGGCAGCGCGCGGTACCGGTTGTTGGAAACCGTGCGCGATTTCGTGCGGGTCAAGCTCGTCGAAGCCGGCGAAGCGGACGCCGCCCGGCGCCGGCACGCGGCGTTTTTCCTCGCATTTGCCGAGCGCGCCGAACCGGAACTCCGGGGTCCGCGCCAGGCGTCGTGGCTCGACCGGCTCGAGGCCGAGCACGACAACTTCTGGGCCGCCCTCGAGTGGTCGCTCGGCCAGCCGGTCGACGGCACCGGACTCCGCCTGGCCGCGGCGCTGGCGGGTTACTGGCACGGCCGCGGATACCTGACGGAGGGGCGGGAATGGCTCGAGCGGGCGCTCCGGCCGGACCGCGAGGGAAGCCCCGCCTACACGAAGGTGCTCGAAGGCGCGGCGCGGCTCGCGTTCGCGCAGGACGATTTCACCCGCGCGGTCGCCATCATGGACAAGGCCGTGCCGCTCGCGCGGGCGAGCGGTGACACGCACGCGCTCATGCTGTTCCTCGCGCGGCTCGGGCACGCGGTGTGGCACCTGGGCGATCGGGTCCGCGGCGCCGCGCTGTGCGCGGAAAGCCAGGCCCTCTCTCGATCGACGGCGCCCGGCTGGGCGACGGCCGTGGCGCTCGCCGAAGTTGCGACGGTCGCGCAGCACGAGGGCGCGCGGGATCGCGCGATTCCGCTGCTCGAAGAGAGCCTCGCCGTGTTTCGCGCGGCCGGCGACAGCGCAGGCATCGCGCAGTGCCTCCAGTGGCTCGGCGTCGACGCGGCGAATCAAGGCGACTACGCGAAAGCCGCCGCGCTCATGCACGAGGCGCTGGAGCTGCAGCGCCATCTGGGAAGGAAACCCGCCGTGGCGACGTCGCTCGTGCGCCTCGGACGGATCGCGCTGCTGCGCGGTCAAACGCGCGAGGCGGTTCGGCTGCTCGAGGCCGGCACGGCGCTTTCAGAGGAACTCGGCAAGACGTCGGACGCGCCGTACAACCGCAAGTCGAGCCTCGGCCTCGCGCTGCTGGCCGTCGGGGAGGTCGACCGTGCCGCGGTCTTGTTCACCGAGAGCCTCACCGTCCCGGCCGAAGGCGGCCCCCGCGCAAACGCGGCGTACCAGGCGGGAGTCGCGGACTCGCTGCTCGGGCGAGGCATCGTGGCGCGGTACCGCGGCGACGGGCCGCGGGCGCGGGAGTCTCTCGAGGAGGCTCTCGCCGCGTTCCGCGCGGCGCGTGACGAGGACGGGACATCCGCGGCACACTATCATCTCGGGCTCGCTTGGGCGGACGACCTCACGCGGTCGGCCGCGCTACTTCGCAGCAGCCTCGCGTCGCGACAGACGCGCGGAGACCGGCTCGGCGCGGCGGACTGCCTGGAGGCCCTGGCGTTCACCGCGCAAGCCCGAGGGGCGCTCGCGCAGGCCGCGGGGCTGTTGGGGCTCGCCGAAACACTCCGGAAGGACTCGGGCGCCTCCCGTTGGGCGGCGGATCAGGCGCGGTACGAGCGGGACTCGGCTGCCCTGCGCGCGGCCATGGGGGAGGAAGCGTTTGCCGCCGCCTGTGCCGCGGGAGCGGCCCTCGAGCCGGCCGAGGCCGAACGTCTATTCGTCCCGGAGGACGCCGGGGTGAAGTAGTGCCGGTGCCTCCCCCGCCCGCTGCGCGTGTTCCCCGTTCGCGCGAACTCCCAGGTAACGGTCCGTCAACGCCCCGACAACGCGCCGCCTGTAGGGTCTAAGGCAAGACGCAACTACAGGAGGCGGAAGCCGATGGGCATCGACCAACTGGGCCTCAGCAAGGGCACGTGGCTCGTCGCAAACTGCGGCCAGTTTCCCAGCGAGAAGAAGTGCCAGCTCGTGATCATGGCCCCCGCGTCGCAGAAGGAAGACCTCATCGACGCCGCGGCGACGCACGCGGTGGAGAGCCACGGCCACGACCGCGGCCCCGCACTGCGCAAGGACGTCGCGGAGTTCCTCGTGACGGTCGACCTGTAGCCGCCGGGGCGTTGCCCGTCGCATCAAAAAGGGGGAAGCCGCAGTGATCGTCCACGCCACGTTTCACATCCATCCCGACAACAAGGAAAAGGCAAAAGCCGAAATTCGCAGGATCAAGGACGTCATCGGGCGGCACGGCGGGCGGAACCTGCGGTATTATGCGTCGATGGCGTCCGGGACTCCGAACCGCATGTTTGTCTACGAGATCGACAAATTTGCGCATTTCGACACGCTCAACGCCGACCCGGACTATCGGGCTGTGAAGCTGGATTCGCTCTACTCAGACGCCGCCGTGACCCTGTGGGGCGAAGTGGAGGTATGAACATGCTGCGTGCGGTTTGGGTCATGCTCGTTGCGCTGCTGGTCGCCGGCGTCGCCGTTTCGTACGCCGCCGCGCCCGGCCCCGTCATCGTCGGCACCGCGGCCTATCCGATCAACGTGCAGGCCGGCAACTACGATCTCATCAGCCAGGTAGTGGATCTGCCGCCGGGCGCCGTGATCCCGAAGCACAGGCACGGCGGGCCGGTCGTCGCGCAGGTGCTGAGCGGTGTGATCACCGTGACCGACGCGGCGGGCCCGAAGACGTTCAAGGCCGGCCAGATGTTCACCGAGAGCGGCGGGTACGTGCACATGGCCGCCAACAACGGCAAGGTTACCGCGCGTGTGGCGGTTAGCTACCTGATTCCGAAGGGCGCCGAAGTCATCACGTTCGTGAAGTAGTCCGACGCCCGATTGCGTATCAGATCCGTGTGGAGGTGACGTGATGGGATACAGCGTCGAAGGCCGGCTGCTCGAAGCCTGCTCCTGCGGCGGACCATGCCCGTGTTGGGTCGGCGACGATCCGGACGGCGGCACCTGCGATACGGTGATCTGCTATCACTATGACAAAGGCGAGATCAATGGCACGAGCGTGGCGGGCCTCACGCTGGCCCTCGTCGCCCACGTGCCGGGAAACATTCTTAAGGGCAACTGGAAGGTCGCGGCCCACGTGGACAGCACGGCGACCCCCCAGCAGAAAGAGGCGATTCTCGCGGCGCACACCGGCAAGCTCGGCGGACCGCTCGCGGATCTCTCGCCGCTGATCGGCGAGGTGGTCGGCGTGTACGATGTGCCGATCGACTTTAACATCACAGAAGGCAGGGGCACGGTGCGGATCGGCGACACGGTCTCGGCGGAGATGCAGCCCTACACCGATGCGCAGGGACGGCCCACCAAACTGGTCGACAGTATCTTCAGCACGATCCCCGGATCGCCGGCGTACGTCGGGAAGGCGATGAACTTCAAGATCAACATGCCCAAACTCGGGATGAAGCTGGAGTTCAACGGGCGCAACGCGGTCCTCGGCAACTTCCGGTTCGAGATGTAGGGGCGGGCCGGCGCGCCGCGGCGCGCCAAAGAGGCGGTGCGGCCATGATGGGTATGGTGCGGACCACGGACGACGGGCGCTGGTATGCCTTTGCCGTGGGCGCGCTCGCGCTGGCGGCCTGGGCCGCGCTCGCCGGATGGGCCGCCTCGCCGTACGCGGGACTGCTGGACCACCGGGGGATCGGGGAGGGCGGCCTCCCCGTTTCCCGGTTGGCCGTCTTCGGTGGCGGGTGGACCCTGATGGTGATCGCGATGATGCTGCCGGGGAGCCTGCCGCTCATCAATCTCTTCGCTCGCATGGTGGCGCGCCGGCCGCGGCCGGCCCCGCTGGTGGGGCGGCTCGTTCTCGGCTACCTCGGCGTGTGGGCGGTTTTCGGCGTCGCGGCGTTCCGGGGCGACGCCTACGTCCACGCCCTGGCGGCGGGGCTGCCCGCGGTGGCGAACGCCTCCCAGTGGATCGGCGTCGCGGTGCTGCTTGTCGCGGGAGTCTACCAGGTTACGCCGCTCAAGGAGATGTGCCTCACGAAGTGCCGCTCGCCCTATTCGTTCGTCGCCGAGACCTGGCGGGGTGCGAACCCGGCGGCCGAGGCGCTCCGGCTCGGCGTGCGGCACGGCCTCTTTTGTGTCGGGTGCTGCTGGACGCTCATGCTGCTCATGTTCGCGATCGGCGGCGTGCACCTCGGGTGGATGCTCGCCCTCGGCGTGGTGATGGCGGCGGAGCGGTCGTTCCGGTGGGGGCGCCACCTCACCGTGCCGCTCGGCGCGGCGCTGATCATCGCGGCGGCCGCGCTCGCGGGCGGGGCGCCGCTCGTCTCAGCGGTGTTTCGCGGTTAGCCGGCGCCGCCCAAGAGCCGCTCGCCGAAGGCGGTTCCCCTTTATAGGTGGCCTCGGAGGGACGACCGCATCCGGGAGTCCACCGATTGACACCCTTTTGGGTCCCGAGTATAATGCCTTGGTCGAGCGGTCGTGGACGTGGAGCGTCTGAAAGCAGCGGCGCAGCGCGCGGTCGGCACGAACCAGACGGCGAAGGCGATCAGCCGCGGTCAGGCGCGGGTCGTATTCGTTGCTCAGGATGCCGATCGCCGGGTGACGGAGCCTCTGCTCCGGGCAGCCCGGGAACGTGGCATGGAAGTCGTCGAAGTGTCCTCCATGGCAGCGCTCGGCCGGGCGTGCGGGATCGCGGTCGGCGCTGCAGCCGCAGCGATCCTCGAACCCTCCGGGAGCGGGAACTAAAGCCGGCGGCACGTTCGGCCGGCGCCGCCCGGGGACCGGCGGGACGGCGGAAATGCGCCGCAGGGCGCCCTCTCGGGCGTCACGTATGGCGCATCGTTAATCGCATACAGGTCAGCCGTGCGATAACCCGGCCGGAGACCCGGCCGCCGGCATCGCCACCAACCCTAGGCGGACGGAGTCGTCGTCCGCCCGGGGGTGTCGTCTGTCGCCCCGCGGGAGGGCGGATGTGACGCGCCGGCGGGATGCGCCGGCGCCGGAAACGAGAACGTCGAGGAGGGGACGCGTGCCGACAATCAGCCAGTTGCTGCGCCACGGCCGCAAGGTGGAGCGGGTGAAGAGCAAGTCCCCGGCGCTGGATGTCTGTCCGCAGAAGCGCGGCGTGTGCATCCAGGTCAGGACGATCACGCCGAAAAAGCCGAACTCCGCCCTGCGGAAGATCGCGCGCGTGCGGTTGACGAACGGGATCGAGGTCACCGCCTACATTCCCGGCATCGGCCACAACCTCCAGGAACACTCGGTCGTGCTGATTCGCGGCGGCCGCGTCAAGGATCTGCCGGGCATCCGGTACCACATCATCCGGGGCACGCTCGACTCCGCGGGCGTGCAAGACCGACGGCGGGGCCGCTCCAAGTACGGCGCCAAGCGTCCCAAGGCGCAGGCGGGGGTGGCGTAGATGCCGCGCAAGGGCCAGGTCTCGCTGCGGGCGGTTCCGGGCGACATGGTGTACCAGAGCCCCTCGGTGACGCGGCTCGTGAACAAGGTCATGACGCGGGGCAAGAAGAGCCTCGCCGAGCGCATCGTGTACGGCGCGCTGGAGACACTCAAGGACAAGGGCGGCAAGGACCCGGCCAAGACGCTGGATGCGGCGCTGCACAACATCATGCCGGTGCTTGAGGTCAGGCCGCGGCGCGTCGGCGGCGCGACCTACCAGGTGCCGGTCGAGGTGCGGCCGGAGCGCCGGACGTCGCTCGGCATGCGCTGGCTCGTCACGTACGCCCGGCAGCGGCCGGGCCGTACGATGCGGGAGAAGTTGGCCGCCGAGATTCTGGACGCGAGCAATAACCAGGGCGCCGCGGTGAAGCGGCGCGAGGACACGCACAAGATGGCGGAGGCCAACAAGGCGTTCGCACACTACCGCTGGTAGGCAGATCCGGGGGGTCCATGGCAACGCTGCTGGAGACAAAGAAGGACAACATGACGGCGCAAACGTCGCTCGACAATATTCGGAACATCGGGATCATCGCCCACATCGACGCGGGCAAGACCACGACGACCGAGCGTATCCTCTTCTACACGGGGCGGACGCACCGGCTCGGCGAGGTCGACGAAGGCTCCGCGACGATGGACTGGATGATTCAGGAGCGCGAGCGCGGCATCACCATCACGTCCGCGGCGACGACCTGCCAGTGGCGCGGCCACAGCATCAACATCATCGACACGCCCGGCCACGTGGACTTCACCGCGGAGGTGGAGCGATCGCTGCGCGTCCTCGACGGCACGGTCGTCATCCTGAGCGCGGTCGAAGGCGTCCAGCCGCAGTCCGAGACGGTGTGGCGCCAGGCGGACCGGTACGGCGTCCCGCGGATCGTTTTCATCAATAAGATGGACCGCACCGGGGCCGATTTCTACCGTACGCTCGGCATGATGAAGGACCGTCTGGACGCCAAGGCGGTCCCGCTGCAGATTCCGATCGGTGCGGAGGACGGCTTCGAGGGCGTCGTCGATCTCGTCGCGATGAAAGCGATCGTCTACGCCGACGACCTGGGGACCCGCAGCGACGAAACCGAGATCCCGGCGAACCTCAAGCAGCTCGCCGAGGAGCACCGCGGGCATCTCGTCGAGGCGGCGGCCGAGCTGGACGACCACCTGACCGAGAAGTACCTGGAAGGCACGCCGCTGACCGAGGACGAGATCCTCGGCGCGATCCGTCGGGGCACGATTGCGGCGAAGATCAACCCGGTGCTCTGCGGCACCGCGTTCAGAAACAAGGGCGTGCAGCCGCTGCTTGACGCGGTCGTGAACTTTCTGCCCTCGCCGCTCGACGTCCCGCCCGTGGAAGGCCAGAATCCCAAGAGCGACACCAAGGAGACCCGCCCGGCCGATCCCAAGGCGCCGTTCTGCGCGCTGGCGTTCAAGATCGTGACCGATCCGTACGTCGGCAAGCTGACGTACTTCCGCGTGTACTCGGGGACGCTCGCCTCGGGCTCGTACGTCTACAACGCGACGCGGGACCGGCGCGAGCGCGTCAGCCGGCTGCTTCAGATGCACGCGAACCACCGCGAGGACATCGAGTCGGTCTCCGCGGGCAACGTCGTCGCGGCCGTCGGCCTCAAGGACACCACGACCGGCGATACGTTGTGCGACGAATCGAAGCCGATCGTGCTGGAGTCGATCAAGTTCCCGGAGCCGGTGATCGCCGTCGCGGTGGAGCCGAAGACGCGGGCGGACGAAGAGAAGCTGAGCGCCTCGCTGGCCAAGCTCGCGGAAGAGGACCCGACGTTCAAAGTGAAGTTCGATCCGGAGACGGCCCAGACCATCATCTCCGGGATGGGCGAGCTGCACCTCGAGATCATTACCGACCGGCTGCTGCGGGAGTTCAAGGTCGAGGCGAACGTCGGCCGGCCGCAGGTGGCCTACCGCGAGACGATCCGCAGGGCGACGAAGGCGGAAGGTCGCTACATCCGGCAGACCGGCGGCCGCGGCCAGTACGGCCACTGCTGGTTGGAGGTCGAACCGCTGCCGCGGGGGACCGGCATCGAGTTCGTCGACAAGATCACGGGCGGCCGCATTCCGCGCGAGTACATCCCGGCCGTGGAATCCGGAGTGCGCGAGGCGACCGAGAGCGGCGTGCTCGCGGCGTACCCGGTGGTGGACGTACGGGCGACGCTCGTCGACGGGTCCTACCACGAGGTCGACTCCTCGGAGATGGCGTTCAAGATCGCCGGCTCGATGGCGTTCAAGGCGGCGGTGCAGCACTCCAATCCGGTCCTGCTCGAGCCGGTGATGAAGGTCGAGGTCACAACGCCCGACCAGTACATGGGCGACGTTATCGGCGACCTGAGCGCGCGGCGCGGCCGGATCTCCGCGATGGAGCAGCGCGGCGGCCTGCGCATCGTCGCGGCCGAGGTGCCGTTGGCGGAGATGTTCGGCTACGCGACGCAGCTGCGGTCCAACACGCAGGGCCGCGCGACGTATACCATGGAGTTTTCGCACTACGAAGAAGTGCCGAATTCGATCGCGGAAACGCTGGTCAAGGCGGGCGCAGGCAGCAAGGCATAGCGGGCAGGCATAGGGAGGCTGGCGATGGCGAAGGCGAAGTTTGAGCGGACGAAGCCGCACGTCAATGTGGGGACGATCGGGCACGTGGATCACGGGAAGACGACGTTGACGGCGGCGATCACGGGGGTTTTGGCGAGTTTGGGGAAGACGAAGGCGCTGGGGTTTTATGAGATCGACAACGCGCCGGAGGAGAAGGAGCGGGGGATCACGATCGCGATCAGCCACGTGGAGTACGAGACGGAGAAGCGGCACTACGCGCACGTGGACTGT
>DASSJF010000002.1 GCA_035691305.1 bacterium | reverse complement strand
CGCAGCGCGGAATCGTAGAAAAGCCGGCCCATGCCCGGCCAGCTGAAGATCGTCTCGGTGAACAGCGCCCCGCCGAACAGCACCGGCAGATCGAGCGCGATGATCGTTACCACGGGGAGCGCGGCGTTCTTCAGCGCGTGCCGCCAGATCACGCGCCGGCCGCTCGCGCCCTTCGAGCGCGCCGTGCGGATGTAGTCGGCGTGCAGCACCTCGATCATGCTGCCGCGGACGTACCGCACGATCGCCGCGCAGTTGGCGAGCGTCAGCATTGCGACCGGCAGGATGAGATGGCCGATGCGGTCGCCGATCGAGAACGGCCCGCCGATCGTGTACATGCCGCCTGCGGGCAGCAGCGGCAGGCCGGTCAACGGATTCCGCAGCGTGACGTGAAAGACGATGATCAGGATCAACCCGAACCAGAAGATCGGGATCGACTGGCCCATGAACGCGATCGTCGTCGTCGCGTGGTCAAAAACCGAATACCGCCGCACCGCGGACAGCGTTCCGGCCGGCACGGCGACCGCCAGCGTCACGAGGTACTGGATGCCGATCAGGTAGACGGTGTTCGGAAACCGCTCCCCGATCTCGACCAGCACCGGCCGCTTCGTGACCAGCGAATACCCCCAGTCGCCGCGGGCGACCGCCCCGAGCCACCTCAAGTACCGCACGTAGATCGGTTGGTTAAGACCGAGCTCCTGTTCGATCCGGGTGATGTCCTCGGACGTCAGCCGCGGGTTGTTCTCATACGCCGCCGTGGGGCCGCCCGGCACGATGTTGATCAGGAAGAACACCGCCGCGCTGACGAGCAGGAGCAGCGGCACCGCCTGCAGCAGGCGCCGGGCCAGGAAGCGGATCATGGCCGCGTCGGCCTTAGTGCGCCACCCACCAGGTTTGCGAGTTCCAGCCGAGACGGGCCCACCCATTGGCGAGCCATCCCTCCAGCCGGTCGCGGTATGCGTGGATCGCGCTTCGACTGTACAGGTAGATGTGCGGCCGGTCCGCCACGATCTGATGCATCGCGTCGCAGTACGCGCCGCGGCGGACGTCCAGATCCGGAGACGCCGCGGCCTTCTTGATGTCGGCGTCGACCCGAGGGCTCGCGTAGCGCGCGTAATTGAAGCCGTCGCCGGCGTTCTGGGCGGTCGGCATCTTCCACGACGCGAAGTACCCTTCGACCTGGGACTGCGGATCGACGTCGGGATTCGTCGTGTACATGACGACGTCGAAGTGTCCGTGCTTGCGAAACGCCCCGCTCCCCCAGGAGCCGAACAGCACAGGCGACGGAACGTTCTCGATGTAGAACTCGAGACCGATCGCCCGCATGTACTGAATGATCAGCTGCTCGGCTTCTTCGCGCAGCTTATTGCCGGTCGTCGTCTGAAGCTTCAGACGCAGGCGGGTGCTGTCTTTCGCATACCGCGCGCCTTTGGCCACGCGGATCCCGTCCGGCCCCGGCGCCCAGCCGGCTTCCTGGAGCAGCGCCCGCGCCCGCGGCGGATTGTAGGTGCTGATCGCGGTATCGCACCTCGCCCAGCCGATGTGCAGCTCGTTGGTGCCGACGGCCGCCAACCCGTACAGCAGCTTGCTCGTGATCTCACGCTTGTTGATGGCGAGCTCGATCGCGTCGCGCACGCGCGGATCGCCGAGGATGGGGTGCGGATGCTGCGCGACCGCGGCCGCGTCGGGTCCGTCGATCGACGGGTCGGCGAAGTTGAGCACCAGACGCTCCGCGTCCGGGCTGGGCACGGAGCTGATCTTGACGCCCCCCGCGCCCTTCAACTCAGGCACGTCGGATTCGACGAGATCCCAGACGATGTCAACGTCACCGGTGCGAATCAGCTGCTTGCCGACCTCGCGGCTCGGCACGATGCGAACGATCACACGGTCGAGATACGGCTGATCCTTTCCACGATAGTGAGGGTTGCGGACCAGCGTGACGTGGTCGCCGGATGCCCACTCGGTGACCACGAACGGGCCGGTGCCGATCGGCTTCCGGTTGTACGCCCACTTCGTCATGTTCGTCGGGTCCCCCGTCGCGTGTCGGGGCAGGATGTCGCCGAAGCGCGAGAGGTATGGCGCGTAAAATTGTTTGTAACGGACCACCGCCGTCTGGGGGGTCGGGCAGTCCACGCTCTGGATCTGATCGTAGCCGCTCGTGTAGATGGCACCGCTCTTCGGCGTGGTGAGCGCCTGCCACGTGAACTTCACGTCGTCGCACGTCAGCGCTTGACCGTCGGACCACTGGGCTCCGGGCTGGAGGTGGTACGTGATCGTCTTGCCGTCCGCGGAGACGCCGCCGTTTTGGCGGGTCGGCACTTCGGTTGCCAGTTGCGGCTGGTAGGCGCCATCCGGTCCGACACGGAGCAGTCCCTGTACGACAAACACCGTGACCTCGGCGGACGCGGTCTGCGAGGCCATCAGCGGATTGAGGAGCTCCGGCTCCTGGTAGAGCGCCATGGTCACGGTTCCGCCGCGCCGCGGCTGCTGGGAAACCGCCGGCTGCGCGACCAACACGACGGCCGCCGCGATGACGGGCCACGCCAACACCGAGATGCGAGCGCGTCTCATGCGAACGTCACCCCCAGAAAAGTGGGTTCGCGTTCGGTGTGGCGCGGGCATTTCCTGCGGCGGCGTTGCGCTCGAACGAAAGCGGCGCGGCCGCCCGTCGCCGGGCGGCCGCGAAGGCAACGGCGGATCCCCCGCGGCGCTACGGGATCAGCAACACCTTGCCGGCGGTGGCGCGGCTCGCGAGCGCTTTGTGCGCGTCGCCCGCCTGCGCCAGCGGGTACGTCCGATCGATCCGAACCTTCAGGCGGCCTCCCGCGACCCAGCCGAGTACGTCGCCGGCCCGCTTCATCAGCTCCTCGCGGGTCAGAATGTAGTCGCGCATCGTCGGGCGAGTGAGGAAGAGCGAACCCTTCGCGTTGAGCACTTGGATATCGAGCGGCGGAACAACGCCGCTCGACTGTCCGAACAACACCAGGTACCCGCGCGGCGCGAGGCAGTTCAGGCTCTTGTCGAACGTCGTCTTGCCGACCGAGTCGTACACGACCTGGACGCCGCGTCCCCCCGTCGTGCGCCTGGTCTCGGCCTCGAAGTCCTGCTGGGAGTACAGGATGACCTCGTCCGCCCCGGCTCCGCGGGCGAGCGCCGCCTTTTCCTGGGTCGAGACGGTGCCGATGATCTTGGCGCCCCGCATCTTGGCCATCTGGGTGAGCAGCAACCCCACGCCGCCCGCGGCGGCATGGAGCAGCGCCGTGTCGCCCGGCCCGAGCGGGTACGTCGAGTGCGTGAGGTAGTGCGCGGTGATGCCCTGCAGCATAACCGCGGCGGCGGTCCTGGTGTCGACGCCCGCCGGCAGCTTCACGAGACGCGCGGCCGGCACGACCGCGTGCGTGGCGTAGGCCCCGAGCACGCCGGTGTAGGCGACGCGGTCGCCGGGCTTCACGTCCGCGGCCTCGCCGCCGACGGACTCCACGACGCCCGCGGCCTCGCTGCCGGCCGTGAACGGCAGCGACATCTTGTAGACGCCTTCGCGCTGGTAGATGTCGACAAAGTTGACGCCGATGCCCTCGATCCGGATGAGGGCCTCCGCGGGGCCGGGAGCCGGCGTCGGCAGCTCCTCGAGCTTGAGGACCTCCGGTCCTCCGTGCCGGTACACGCGGACGGCATTCATCCTCGTCGCTCCTCGGTCGCTGCGTCGCCGCCTACGACAGGTGGAAGACCACCATCTTCAACTCGGTCATCTCCTGCACCGCGTACTTGGGGCCTTCCTTCCCAAAGCCGCTTTCCTTGAGCCCGCCGTACGGCATCAGATCGACCCGCCACTGCGGCCCCCAGTTGATGTGGATGTTGCCGGATTCGACCTCGCGGGCGAACTTCATCGCCCAGTTCACGTTCTGCGTGAACACGCCGGCGGAGAGCCCGTAGTTGCTGTCGTTCGCCATCGCGATCGCGTCGTCGATCGTCTCGGCGGGCGTGACGCCGACCATGGGGCCGAAGACCTCGCTGCGGGAGATCTTCATCTCCGGCGTTACGTCGGCGAGGATCGTCGGCGCGTACACCGCGCCCTGCCGCTCGCCGCCGGTCACCAGCCGCGCGCCCGCGGCCACGGCTTCCTTCACCCACGTATCCACGCGCTTGGCGTCCGACTCGCGGACCATCGGGCCCATCTTCACGCCTTCCTGGAGCGGGTTGCCGGTGCTGATCGCAGAGACTTTCGCCTTGAGGGCGCCGATGAAATCGCCGTAGATCGACTTCAGCGGGATGACACGTTGCGTGCTGATGCAGACCTGGCCGGCGTTCGCGTAGCCGGTCGCGGCGATCGCCGCGGCGACCTTCTCGAGGTCGGCGTCCGGCATGATGATCGCCGGGGCGTTGCTTCCGAGCTCCATCGTGACCTTCTTGAGGCCCGCGGTCTTGCAGATCCGCTCGCCGACGTCGCGGCTCCCGGTGAAGGTGATCTTGCGCACCCGCGGGTCGGCGACCAGCTTGTCGCCGATGTCTCCGCCGCTGCCGGTCAGGCACTGAATCCCCTCGGCCGGCACGCCCGCGTCGAGCAGCAGCTGGGTCAGCTTGAGCGCGGAGAGCGGGGTATCGGTCGCCGGCTTCAGGATGACGGCGTTGCCGGCGGCGAGCGCCGGGCCGACCTTGTGCGCGACGAGGTGCAGCGGGAAGTTGAACGGGCTGATCCCCACTACGACCCCGCAGGGCACGCGCAGCGTGAACCCCATCTGGGTGGCATTGGTCACCCCCGGCGCGCCGTCGAGGGGCACGACCTCGCTGCCGAGCCGCTTGGCCTCCTCCGCGGAGAGCACCATGATCTCCGTCGCGCGCGCGACTTCGATCCGGGACTCCGCGAGGATCTTGCCCTCCTCGAGCGTGATCGTCCTGGCGAAGTCGTCGGTGCGCGCCGTCATCAGCTCCGCGGCCTTCTTGAGGATCTGCGCGCGCTGATAGCCGCTGAGCGCCCGCATCGCCTTGGCCCCGCGCGCCGCCGTCTGCAGGGCGCGCTCGACGTCGTCGGCGTCCCCTTTCGGGACGGTGTCGACCGTCGAGCCGTCAAACGGATTGATGACGGGGATGGTCTGCCGCTTGTCGATCCATTCCGTGCCGACGTACATCTTCATGGCAGTCCCTCCTGAGACGCGTCGTTCACTGCGCGCTACGGGATGTCTTCCCGGCCGTGATCCACGTGTTCCTTGTAAAACTGGAGGACGGTCGCCCGGTCGAACGAGTCCAGCTGGAGGCGCCAGTCCCACGACAGCACGGCGTACGCATGCGGCATGTCGGGGTACGGCGCGATCAAGAACTTCACGTTGCCGTACTTGCTCTTCGGAAACTCCTTGACCATCTTGTCGAACTCGGCGAGCTGCCCGCCGGAAACCGGCGGCTTGTACAGCAGGACGATGTAGCCGTGCTCGAGGCTGTGGACCCAGAATCCGGTCTGCAGGCCGTTCGGATACACCCCGGCCGGCGCCGGATACGGGTAGTGGGGACCGGATGCGGGCGGGTTGGCTTTGTACTTGAGGACGGACCCGACCGCGACGTGCTCGAAGCCCTCGTCGGGCAACTGCTGGCCGAGCATCGGGCCGGCCGGCGCCTGCGCGTGTCGGGCTGTGAGCGCCCACCAGACCCCGCCCGAGCCCACGACCAGGACGAGCACAAGGATCCACCGGGCGGCGGAGCGTCCCGACCGGGAGGGCGCCGGACTCTCGGCGTCGCCGGACCGCGCGGCGGCGCGCCGCTCGGCGCGGGAGACGTGCGCTGGACCTCTCGACAGTGTCGTCACTCCCTTGAAGATGGGGACGTTGCGGTGCTCTTCCATATTACTATGCCGTCGGTCTGCACGGGGGGGCGGCGGCTTACGACGCCCCCGCCCTGCCGTCCACGCCGAGATAGATGCGCTCGACCTGCGGGTCGCGGCGCAGATCGGCGGCCCGGCCCTCGAGGACGGTGCGGCCCGTCTGCAGCACATAGGCGTAGTCGGCGATGTCGAGCGCGAGCGGCACGGACTGCTCGGCGAGCAGCAGCGTCAGGCCTTCGCCGTGCAGCCGCCGCAGGGTGTCGTACAGCGCTTCGACGACCGTGGGCGCCAGGCCCAGGCTCGGCTCGTCGAGCAGCAGCAGCTTCGGGTCGCTCATCAGCGCGCGGCCGAGCGCCAACATCTGCCGTTCGCCGCCGCTCAGGGTGCCGGCGCGCTGCCGGGCGCGCTCGCGAAGCCGCGGGAACAGCGCGTAGACACGGTCGAGGAGCGCCGGGACCCGGGTCCGCGCGAGCGGCACCGCGCCCAGCCTCAGGTTTTGCTCGACCGTCTGCTTGGTGAACAGGCGCCAGCCCTCCGGGGACAGCGCGAGACCCCGGCGGACGATCGCCGTGGCGCCGAGCCGGTCGATGCGATCGCCGTTCCAGGTGATCGTTCCGCGGCTCGGCGCTACGAGACCCGTCACCGCGTTCAACGTCGTCGTCTTCCCCGCGCCGTTCGAGCCCAACAGTGCGACGACCGAGCCTTCCGGCACCCGGAACGAGACGTCCGAGACGCCGACGAGATCGCCGTAGCGCACCTCGAGGTGCCCGACGATCAGCATGCCGCCCCCGCCGTCACGGCGCGCCCTCCCGTCGGCCGCCGAGGCTACGGCCGAGGTAGGCCTCGACGACCTCGCGCCGGTTGACGACCTCCTCCGGCACGCCGCTCGCGATGACCTCGCCGTGGTTCAGCACGACGACCCGCTGCGCGAGCGCCAGGATGACTTCCATCACGTGCTCGACGATCACGAGCGTCACCCCGCGCCGGTGGATCTCGCGCACGAAGTCGATCGCGCGCCGGATCTCGGCCGGCGTCAGCCCCGCCAGGGCCTCGTCGAGCAGGAGGAGGCGCGGCTCCGTCGCGAGCGCCCGAGCGATCTCGAGGCGTTTGCGCCCCGGCGTCCCGAGCGTGGCCGCACGGAGGCGCGCGACGCCGGCGAGCTCCGCGAATTCGATCGTGCGCATCGCCGCCTCGCGCGCGTCCGCGGCGCGGGGGTGACGCAGGAACGCCCCGACCATCACGTTCTCGAGGATCGTGAGGTCCGTGAAAGTCGCCGGGATTTGGAACGTCCGCGCCATCCCCAAGCGGGCGTGGGCCTCGGGCGTCGCGGCCGTGACGTCGGCGCCGTCGAACCGCACATGCCCTGCGGTCGCGCCCGCCTCGCCGGCGAGACAGTTGAACAGCGTCGACTTGCCTGCGCCGTTCGGACCGATGATCCCGACGATCTCGCCGGGCGCCACCTCGAAGTCGACGCCGCGGACGGCGAAGAAGCCGTCGAACGCCTTGGAAACCCCGCGGGCCTCAAGCAGCATGGCGCGCCGGTCCCTCCGTCCCCCGCCGCAGCGCGGGCGCCAGGCGGTCCCGCCAGACCGCGAGCAGGCCGCCCGGTTCAAACAGGCTCAATAGAATGATGACTCCGCCGTAGAAGATATAGGTGAACCCCGTCCCGCCGCCGCCGAACAGCACGTTCGCGGTCTGCTCGAGCGGAATCAGAATCGCGGCGCCGAGGAGCGGCCCGAACAGAGTGCCCGCGCCGCCGAGCGCCGTCACGATCACCATCTCGACCGAGATCAGGATGCCGAGCCCGCTGTCCGGGTCCACGAAGCCGATCATCACGACGTAGAGCGACCCCGCGATCGCGGTGAACGCGGCGCTCAGCATCAGCGCGTAGAGCTTGTACCGTCGCGCCGGGACCCCGAGGCTGCGCGACGCGCGCTCGCCGGCGCGGATCGCGCGCAGGTAATAGCCCATGCGGCTGCGCTCCATCCAGGCGGTGACCGCCAGCAGCACGGCGAGCACCGCGAGGAAAATGTAGTAGTAGGTGATCGAGCCGCGGAAGGTGAGGTCCCACACCGTCCGCGCGGTCGCCGGGCCCTGCAGCCCGACGGCCCCCCCCAGCACGGGCCAGTTGCTCACCAGGATGCGGATCAGCTCGGCCACGGCGATCGTCGCCATCGAGAAGTAGTGGCCCTGGAGCCGGAAGGACGGCACGCCGATGAGGACGGCGATCGCGAGGCTGACGGCCACACCGAGCGGCAGGCCGAGGGCCGGCGCCGCGTGCCAGTATGTGTAGACGAAGGCCGGCATGTAGGCGCCGGCTCCGAAGAACATCGCGTGCCCGAACGAGATCTGTCCGGCGTAGCCGCCGAGGATGTTCCACGACGATGCGGAGATCGCCGCGAGCACGATGAGCGCGAGCACGCGGTGATAGAACGCTCCCGGCACGACGACCGGCGCAAACAGCGCCGCCGCCGCGAGTACGCTCCAGCCCCACGGCCGGGCGCGCGGCCGCTCGGCGCCCGCGGCGATCATCAGAAGCGCTCTCCCATGAGGCCCTGCGGCCGCACCCACAGGATCGCAACGAACAGCGCGTAGACGGCGACGTCTTTGTAGACGGGGCCGATGTAGAAGGCGGAGGTGGCCTCGATCAGACCGATCACGATCCCGGCAACCATGGCACCCGGCACGCTGCCGAAGCCGCCGAACGCGACGACCACGAAGGCGATGATCGCGAGCGACTCGCCGACCGTCGGCGAGATGTAGTAGAAGGTGGCGATCAGGGCCCCCGCGACGCCGCAGGCGCCGGCCGCGAGGCCCCACGCGAGCGCCTGCATCCGGTCCGGCCGGATGCCCATCAGCATCGCGGCCTGACGGTCCTCGGCCACCGCGAGGATCTGGCTGCCGAGCGTCGTCCGGGTCAACAGCCGGTGCATCCCGGCCGTCAGCAGGAGCGCAACCACGCCGGCGACCAGCTGCGCGACTCCCACGAAGATCGGCCCGAGCCGCACCGTCCCGGACAGCGCGGTCGCGGGCAGCGTGCGGAAGTTCGCGCTGAAGATCCAAAACGCGCTGTAGCGCAGCAGGAGCGCAAGCCCGAAGGTGGACAGAAGCTGCGCGAAGATCGGCCCGCGCATCACGCGCCGGATGAGCGCATAGTAGACGGCCGTTCCAAACAGAAACAGCAGCAGCGCGGAAATGGCGCTGAAGAGAAACGGACCGGCATGCAGCCACACGGCCCCGAGAAAGGCCAAATACATCCCCGCCATCACGAAGTCGCCGTGGGCGAAGTTGATGACGTTCATCATGCCCCAAATGAGCGTGAGGCCCGAGGAGAACAGCGCGTAGACGGCTCCGAGGAGCAGGCCGCCCACGAGGACCTGGATCGCGACGATCATCGCGCGCGGATCAGGAAGAGACCGCGCGGCGGGGGCCGGAGCGCTGCCCCGGCCCCCGCCGGCACCGGCCGTGCAGCAGAAACCGGCGGGCCGGCTACCAGCCCTTGAACGGCCACACGAGGGCGCCCTCGGCCGACGATCTCGGCCAGACGGTCACCCAGTCGGTGCCGGACAGCTGGATCAGGTAGGTGTACGCCAGCACGTTCTGGCCGGTCTTATCGAACCGCACGCCCTTGTAGCCCATCATCAGCTGGCTGGGCTTGAGGTCCGTCGCCGCGAGCGCGGCGCGGATGGCCTCCGGGTTCGTCGAGCCGGCGCGATTGATCGCGTCGGCCAGCACGAGAAACCCCTCCATGTTGCGCCCGCTCGTGTCGTCGAGGTCGCGTCCGGTCTTGGCCTTGTAGAGCTCGTTGATGCGGGACGTCACGCTGCCCGGTTTGCCGACGCTCCAGGCGCTCCGGTTGACCGCGCCCTGCGCGAGGTTGCCGACCGCGGCGACGAATGCCGGGTCCGAGAACCCGGAGTCGTCGCCGATCACGAGCTTCGGCTTGTAGTCGAGGGTCTTGAACGTCTTCATGAACAGGATCGAATCGGACGTGTAGCTCACAAAGATGACGGCGTCCGGGTTCTTCTCCTTCAGCTGCAGGACTTGCGCGGACACGTCGGTGCCGTTGGCGTTGTACGGGATCTGCGCCACGACCTGATAGCGGTCGAGCTGCAGCCGTTGCTTGATCACGCCGCTGACCGACGTGCCGTACTCCGTATTTTCGTTCACGATGGCGACGGTCTTGACCGGATGACCCATTGCGCCGAGGTCTTTCAGGAAGCCGGAGTACGCGGTCGCGAAGTCACCGGCGATCGGCGTGGTCCGGAAGACCCACTTGAACCCGCGGCCCGTGATGTTGGGCGACGACGAATCCCCCACCATCCACGGCACGCCGTTGCGCTCCGCCACCGTCGTCGCGGCGAAGGTCACCGACGACTGGTAGGCTCCGACGATCGCCGCAACGTGTTCCTGCGTGATCAGCCGGAGCGCCTCGCTCTGGCCGAGCGACGGGTTCCCCTGGTGGTCGGAGGAAATCAGCTGGATCTTGGCGCCGCCCAGTTTGGGAAGGCCCTGTCCGGCCCCGAGCGGCAGGCCCGAGAGGCCGGGATGGGGCGAGTTCACGATGTCCGCGCCGACCTCGATCGCCGCCTTGGAGGCCTGGCCGGCGGCCCCGGAATTCCCGCTGAGGGGCATCAGCACGCCGATCTTCACCGGCCCCGGCGCGCCGGCGCCGGGCATCGGACCGGCCACCGCCAGGGCCGCAACACCGACCGCCGCTGCCACCGCGAGCCACGTACGCATTCAAATCGCCTCCTTGGGCCGGCGGGCGCCCTCACGCCGCGCGGTAATTGTGAATGGCAAACGCGGTTCGAGGAGTCAGAGAGGCAGTCCTCCCCGCCCGCGATGCGTCATCGAATCGGGTGTATGAGGGTTTGAAGTTTACGGTCTGGTCCGGGGTAAATACGCGGCACGACTCATGGCACGCCAACTACACGAGGGGGTAGCTTCAATGCGTCGTCTCACGAGCTATGCGCTCGCGCTGGCCGCCGTTGTCGCGATGGCCACGGCCGCCGCGGCACAGGGCTCGTCCGTCATCCCAGGGAAAGCGATCGGCGACTATCAGCTGGGTCAGGTGCTGGATCCGCTGGTATCGACCCTCGGCCCGCTGCACTCGTCGGACGACCTGCCGTCCGGCACGATGACGGGCTACTACTGGCCGCTCAAACGCATCGGCATCATCGCCGACAAGGACACCAAGAAGGTCGTCGCCTTGGTCGTCTCGCTCGACGACTCGTACAAGACCGACCGCGGCATCGCGATCGGGTCCGACATCGGCGCCTTCCGCGGCGCCTACGGCAAGGAAGACTCGATCGACGAGCACCAAGACGACAGCACGTACGTCTACGACAAGCTCGGGATCGCGTTCGTAGTCGACAACGGCGGTGCGCTGGACCAGCGGGTCTCGCTGATGTACGTCTTCCCGCCGGGGCACTACAGCTCGATCTTCACGGCGCGCGGGGACTAACCGGGATCGCGCGAGTCCGCCGGTCGCCCGACCCGGCGGGTTTCCAGAACGGCGTCGTTCACGCGCCCCTTCAGTAGAGGCCGCCGTTCACGTCCAGGATCGCGCCGTGGACGTGACGGGCGCGGTCCGAGGCGGCGAACGCGATGATCTCCGCGATGTCCTCCGGCCGCGCGATCCGCCGCAGCGGCGTGCGCGCGACCATCTCGCGACGCTTCGCTTCATCCGTGTAGCGATCAAGGAGATCGGTCTCCGTCGGACCCGGACAGACGCAGTTGACGCGGACGCCGGTTCCCGCGAGCTCCGAGGCGAGGTGGCGCGTCATCCCGATCAGGCCGTACTTCGAACACGTGTAGTGGACGCCGTTGATCAAGCTCAGGCGCCGGCCCGCGATCGATGACACGAAGACGAGCGCCCCGGCCCGCCGCGCCAGCATCGGCGGCAGCAGCGCCTGCGCGCACCAGAGCGCGCCTTTCAGGTTCACGTCGAGCACCTTGTCCCAACGTTCCTCGGTGATCTCGAGCACCGGGTCCGGAAACCCGATGCCGGCGTTCGAGACGAGGACGTCGACCCGTGACGACTCCCGCATCGCGGCGACGGCCATCGCACGGACCGCCTCGTGATCCGCGACATCGACCGCTAGCGCCAGCACCCGCCCGCCGGCGGCCTTCACCGCGGCGGCGGTCTCCTCCGGCGGCGCGAGGTCGGCCGCGACGACCGCGGCGCCTTCCGCGGCGCACCGCACCGCCGCCGCGCGGCCGATGCCGCGCGCCGCCCCCGTCACCAGAACGGTCTTCCCGGAAAGGTCACCCACGGCCGGCCCTCCAGCGCGCGAGCGCGTCCCAGTTGAACCGCACCCCGTGACCCGGCCGGGCCGGCGGCGTAAAGTACCCGTCCTGGGTGTGAATCGGGTCCTCGAGCGCTTCGAGGTCAAGCAGGTTGCCGCCGTCGAGGTCCTCGATCATCGACGCGTGGCGGATCGCGCAGCAGAGCTGTCCCGACAGCTCCAGCACCAGGTGCGGCGCGGTCGGGATGCCGTAGCCCTCGGCGAGGTGCGCGATCTTGAGGAACGGCGTGATGCCGCCGACCCGCACGACGTCCGGCTGGACGACGTCGACGGCGCCGTGCCGCAGAAACTCGTTGAACGCCGCCGCGGAGAAAAGGTTCTCGCCGAGCGCGATCGGGCACCGCACCCGCGCGCGCAGCCAGGCGTGGCCGGCCACGTCCTCCGCCGGCAGGGGCTCCTCGATCCAGTACGGGTCGTACGGCTCGAACGCGCGGATCCGCCCGGCCGCCTCTCCCGCCGTCCACTTCTGGTTCGCGTCCAGCATCAGCACCGCGTCCGGCCCGATCTCCTCGCGAACGGCGCGTACGCGCTCGACGTCGACGCGCGCGTCGTCGGAGCCGACCTTCATCTTGAACGCGCGGAAGCCGCGCGCCCGCCAGCGGCGAAACTGCGCGAGCAGCGCCGGGACCGGCAGGTTGAGGTTGATGCCGCTGCCGTACGCCTCGGCCCGGTCGCGCGCGCCGCCCAGCAGGCGGTACAGCGGCTCGCCGGCCGCCTGCGCTTTGAGGTCCCAGAGCGCGATATCCACCGCCGACAGCCCCAGAAGCGCGAGGCCGCCGGGCGCGGCGTCGCGCACGGTGCCGTGCAGCGTGCTCCACGCGCGCTCGACAAGCGCCGGGTCCAGTCCCCCGGCCTTCGGCAGAAGGTCGTCATTGAGGAACGACGTGATGGCCGTCCCGCCGGCGCCGACGGTAAACGCCCATCCCACCCCCTCGCGCCCCGTGTCCGTCCGCAGGCGCGCGGTAACGAGCTCAAACACGCTGATGACGTGGCTCGAGCTCTGCCAGGGCTCCCGCAGGCGGATGCGGTAGCACGCCGCCTCGCCGCCCGTAACCCTCATCGCGCCGGCCCCCGGGCCCCAGCGGCGCCGGTGCCGCGGTCGCGCGCAGCGAATTCGGCCGCGGCTTCGTCCATGCGTGCGAACGTCGCGCCGAGATCGCGCGTGGCGTCGATCAGCCGTTCGATCGTCAGCATCCGGTGGCCCCGGCCGCTGACCTGCGGGTGAAAGGTGTAGGTCAGCACACCCCACTCCGCCTCGCGCGCCATGTAGCGGAAGTCGTCGACCCAGTTGTCGAGCACCCCGGCCGCCGGCATCAACCCGGGCGAAATGCCGTTCGGGCCGGAAAACCGCTCGAACACGGGATAGTCGTCAAGGGACCACGACACCGGCATCTCGATGAGCGGCGTCACCCCGCCCCAGCGCACGGCCCCGTCCGGCCCGACCTCGTCGCCCTGACGCGCGCGGTACGGCAGGTGGTCGTGCGCCATCATGCTCGAGTCGTAGGCGAAGCCGTGGGCGAGCAGGAGCGGGATGGTGTGCGGGCTGAGATCCCACGACGGCGAGCGGTAGCCTTTCGGCGCGCCGCCGGTGATGCGCCGAATCGCCTCGAGGCCGCGGACGAGCACGCGGTCCTCATCGTCGCGGGCGAGCGTGGCCGGCGGCTCGTGGAGATAGCCATGATGCGCGATCTCGTGGCCCTCCGCGTGGATGCGCCGGCAGGTGTCCGGATAGGTGTCGAGCGTGTGGCCGGGGATGAACCAGGTCGCCGGAATGCGGCGGGCGCGCAGCAGATCGAGGATGCGCTCGGCGCCGACGACGCCAAACTCGCCGCGCGACAGCGCCGTCGGCGTCGTCTGACCGCGCCGGACCCAGATCGAGATCGCGTCGAAATCAAACGTCAGGCAGACCAGATGCTTCGCCACGCCGCGCCCCCCTTTTGCTATTGGTCGAAGAGATTGTTGAGCGATTCCGCCATGGTGGGATGCGCGATCGCGGCATCCCGCAGCGCCGTGTACGGCAGGCGGCCCATGATGGCCGCTTGGACGACCGTCATCACCTCACCGCCCGTCACGCCGAGGATCGCGCAGCCCAGGATCTGCTGCGACCGCTCGTCGACCACGGCCTTCATCAGACCGCGCGTTTCGCCCATCTCGAGCGCGCGCGCCGCGCCCCTCATCGGCGTCGTGAACACCCGCACCGGGTGTCCCTGCCGGCGCGCCTCGGCTTCGGTGAGCCCGACGCGGCCGAGCTCCGGGTCCATGAACACGCAGTACGGCACGATGCGGTTTGCGATGCTCGCGCCGCCGCCGCCGAGGACGTTGGTCTGCACGACCCGGAAGTCGTCGTACGAAATATGCGTGAACGCCGGCCCGTCCTTGGCGTCGCCGAGGCAGTAGACGCCCGGTACGTTCGTTTCCAGCCGGTCGTTGACGCGGATGAACCCGCGGTGATCGTGCGCGATGCCGGCGGCCTTGAGGTTCAGGCGGTCGGTGTTCGGGGCGCGTCCTGCCGCGACCAGCAGGTGCGAGCCGCTCAACGTCCGCTCGATCCCGCTCTCGCGCACCCGGAGGCGAATCGCGCCGTCCGCGCCGCGCTCGACGCCGCGCGCCTCCGTGTTCAGCAGCACCTCGATCCCGTCTTCGCGCAGAATGCCTTCCACCGCCTCCGCGACGTCCGCGTCTTCCCGCGCGAGCAGATGCATGCCGCGCTGCACGATCGACACGCGGCTGCCAAACCGCCGGAACATCTGGCCGAACTCGATGCCGATGTACCCGCCGCCGAGGACCAGCAGGTGTTCGGGCGCCGCCTCCAGCTCCATGATGGAAGTCGAGTCGAGGTGCGGCACGGCGTCCAAGCCGGGCAGCGGCGGCTTCGACGGCCGCGCGCCGACGTTCAAGAAGACCAGGTCGCTCGACACGGACCGGCTGCCGCCGGAGCCGTCCGCCACGTCGAGGTCGTGTGGACCGGTGAAGCGCGCTTCGCCCCGGACGAGCTCCAGGCGCTCGAGCTTGGCCAGGCTCCTCTCGCTGCCGCCGCGGAACTTGTCCACGATCGCGCGCTTGCGCTCGCGCACCTTGACCATGTCCACGGACACATCACCGGTGCGCACCCCGTAGTCCGCGCCGCGGCGTGCGAGATATGCGACGCGCGCGCTCGCCACCATCGTCTTGGTGGGCGTGCAGCCCTCGTTGACGCACGTTCCGCCGACGTGGGTGCTCTCGATCAACGCCGTGCGGCGGCCGGCCCCGGCGAGGGCGCGCGCGAGCGGCGTGCCGGCCTGGCCCGACCCGATCACGATGGCATCGTAGCGTACCGGGGGTGGCGTCATGCTGTCCTCCTCGTACGGGCTCACCGGCCGAAGCGGGCCGGTGCACGGGTTCTTTTTCCCGGGAACCGTCCGTCCTGCCGTTGAACTTCCCGGCCGTGGATCCCGCATCCACCGTCTACGCGATCGCCCTCATGGAAGGCGACGGCATCGGCCCCGAGATCACGGCGGCGGCGCTCCCCGTGCTCGAGGCGGCGGCCGAGGACGCCGGCGCGCGGCTCGAGTGGCGGCGGCTCGACGCCGGCACGCGGGCGTTTGCGCGCACGGGCGGCAGCGTCCCGCCCGACGTCCTCGAAGCCTGCCGCGCGGCGCGCGCGATGCTGAAGGGCCCCGCCGGCCTGCCGGGCGTACGGCACGCCGACGGCACGGAGGCCGGCACCGTCGCCGGGCCGCTCCGCAAAGCCTTCACGCTGTTCGCGAACGTCCGGCCCGTACGCCGCGTCCCGGGCGTTCCCGCGATCGCGCCGGAGGGCACCGACTACGTAATCGTCCGCGAGAACACGGAGGGGGCGTACGCCACCCGCGGCGGCGGCGAGGTCACCGCCGAGGCGGCCGAGGACCGCATCCGGATCAGCCGCGAAGGCACGGAGCGCGTGGCGCGCCTCGCCTTCGAGCTCGCGCGCCGGCGCGCCGCGGCGCGGACGGCATCCCCGGCCGGCGGCGGGGCGCGCGTCACCTGCTGCGACAAGGCCAACGTGCTGCGGTCGTTCGCCTTCTTTCGCCGCGTCGCGGGCGAGATCGCGGAGCTGTATCCGGACGTCGAGTTCGACGCGGTGTACGCGGACGCCGCCGCGGCGGCGATCGTCGACCGGTCGCGGCGCTTCGATGTGCTGCTCGCGGAAAACCTCATCGGCGACATCGTGAGCGATGTCGCGGCCGCGACGATCGGCGGCCTCGGCTTCTGTCCCGCCGCCAACTTGGGCGCGCGCCACGGGTTGTTCGAACCCGTCCACGGCTCGGCGCCGGACATCGCCGGCACGGACCGCGCGAACCCGGCGTCGATGATCCTCGCCGGCGCGATGATGCTCGAGTGGCTCGGCCTGCCCGTCGCGGCGGCGCGGATCCGGTCCGCCGTCGACCGGACGGCGGCCGGCGGCTCGCTGGGCCTGCGGCCGGGCGGCACCGTCGCCTCGACGCGCGCCGCGGGCCGCGCCGTGCTGGAAGCGCTGGCCTGAGGCGCTAGGTCCGGCCGAGCCGCTCGGCGACGCCGGCCGCCAGCCCGGTTCCTTCGCGCAGCGCCGCGCGGATGCGGTTGCACTCGCGCCGCAGCTGCGCGCGCAGGAATCCGTAATCGCGGGTGCCCGCGAGAGACGGCAGCGCCGCGGCCGGCGTGAGGCCCGGCAGCACGTAGCGCCCGCTCGCCCGCATGATCGGCGACCACTCCGCCGGGTCGTGGAAGAACCGCCCGCGGCGACTGTAGACGACCGGGTTCAGGATCCGGCTGAGGCGCAGGAGCGCCGTGTTGAGGCGCCGCGTCGAGAGCGGGGCGCCGGGACGGTCTCGCGCCTCGTCGAGACTCCGCGCGGCCGCGATGAACGCGTCGGCGTCGGCGACGAGCGGCCGCAGATCGAGATGGGTCCCGAGCCCGGGCTGCAGGTCCGACACGGCCTTCCGGATCTCCTCGCCCGTGTCGCCCGGCGAGAGCGGCAACACGCGCGCGTTCGCGAGCTCGCCGACCGCCGTCACCGCGATACGCGTGTCGGTCGCGAGGACCGCCGAGTCCGCCTTTTCGAGCGTGTCGAAGTCCGTGTGCCACCACCAGGCGTTGGCCGACCCGCCCGTCCATCCGCGAAAGTCCGGGTGGTCTTCGGGCAGGAACGGGTAGATCGAAAACGACGAGACGCCGTTGGGCAGAAACGACTGGTCGGCCGCCCGCGCCGGGCGGTGGGCCGGCGGATCCGTCGCGCCCACCGTGCGCGTGATCATCGCCTTTGCAAACCGTTCGATGTCCGCGGTCGTGTTGCGCGCGACGTACCGCGTGGCGCCGCGCACGCCCGGCGAGTCGACATTGTAGTAGGCGAGGCATCGGTCGGCGAGCTCGAAGAACCGGGTGTCCGCGTACCACGTCGAGCCGCTGTACCGGCCGTGCGAGTGGCCCGGCCACCAGCAGACCCGGACGCCGCGGGCGAGCCCCGCGCGGTGTTCCCAGAGCAGACGCGCCGCCTCCAGCAGGCACGCGTCCCCCACCGCATTGTCGGTGATCCCGACATTCCAGGAACAATAATGCGCGCCGGCCAGCACGAACTGCTCCGGGTCGGCGCCGCCGGCGCCGGTGCCCGGAATCGTCGCCTCCGGCAGCAGCGACCGCAGCCACTCCGTCTTGACCTCCGCCGCGATCCGGACGCGCACCGGACCGCCGCGCCCGAGCAGGCCGCGCAGCGCGCGGCCACCCTCGACGTCCACCGAGACCGCGGGGCACTGCGGCAGCCGGTCGACCTGATCGAGGTCGGGGGTGCCCCAGATCGTCGTGCCGATCATATTGTGGATCACGCGATCCTGGTTGCTGAACACCACCGCGGCGCACCCGGCCCGGCTCGCGCGCAGCACCGTCACCGGCGTCGACAGGCCGTTGACGAGCGCCGCGCGTCCCGCGCCCTGCTCCACGCGGCCGTCTCCGACCTCGACGAGCTCCGCGACGATGCCGTCCGGACCGGTGGAGCGCGCGAACGAGTGCGTGAGGCACGGGAGCGTGAGCCGCTCCGGTTCCAGCACCTGGAGCGTCGCCCGGATCGGATAACTGAGGAACGCGTCGAACTCGTGCACTTCGACAGGCACGCCTGCGTCGCGCAGTTGCCCGGCGATGTACTCGGCCGCCCGGCCCTCGCCGGGCCCGCCCGTGTCGCGCCGCACGCCCGCGAACCACTCGAGATGGCCGGCGAGCCGGTCCGGCCGGACCGCCGCGGCCGCCGTTTCCAGAGGAGCCGCCAAGGACCTCACCTCCGGCTCTGCACTTCGAAGCCCGCGGGAGGCGTCCCTGGCGTCGCGTCGAAGAGCGCCACGCCCGGCCAGAGCCCTCGGCCGGCGAAGCCCGCGTCCCCGACGCGGGGGAGATCCCGCGCAAGGAGGAGACCGTGACCGCCCTCGACTCCGTTTCGCAGGCCCAACTCACCGAGTTCAACCGCACGATCGCCCGATGGACCCGCCTCTCCGGCTCGCAGGACGAGCGCGAGGCCGCGGCCTACGTGGAGGACCGGCTGCGCGCGTTCGGTTTCGCGGCGCAGACGATCGTGCATGACGCCTACATCAGCCTGCCGCGCGCGGCCTCGCTGCGGGTCACCGCGCCCGAATCGCGCAACCTGCCGTGCATCACCCATTCGATGGGCGTTCCGACCGGCGGGCACGCCGTCGCCGCGGAACTCGTGTACGCGGGCAAGGGCTCCGCGGAGGAGTACGCGACGGCGGGCGCAACCGGTAAGGTGGCCCTCGTCGAGGGCCGGGCCACCCCGGCGCACGCGGTCAACGCGACCCGGGCCGGCGTCCTTGGGATCGTCTGCATCAGCGGCCGCGTGGCCCACGAGATGTGCTGCTCGCCGATCTGGGGCAACCCGTCGGAGGGCACGGTGGGCGCGCTGCCGCGGGTGCACCTGCTCTCCGTGGACAAGGCGGACGGCGAAGCGCTGCGCGCCCTCTGCGCGCGCGGCCGGATCGAGATCCAATTCACCGCGGAGGTCGAGACCGGGTGGACCCGGACGCCGATCGTGATCGGCGATCTCGCGGCGGGCCACGCCGAGGCGGACGGGACGTTCGTGCTGTTCTCCGGCCACCTCGACGGCTGGTACCTCGGCGCGATGGACAACGGCAGCGCGAACGCCGCGATGCTCGAGGTGGCGCGTGTGCTCGCGCCGGACCGCGCCGGGTTCCGGCGGGGGCTGCGGCTCGCGTTTTGGTCGGGGCACTCGCACGGCCGCTATTCATCGTCGGCGTGGTACGCCGACGCAAACTGGGCCGAGCTCGCCGAGCGCTGCGTCTGTCACGTCAACGTCGATTCGCTCGGCGGCGTCGACGCGGACACGTTCGCAACCAACTCGATGCCCGAGACCGCGCCGCTCGGCATCCGGGCCGTGAAAGAGGCCGCGAACGCGATCCTCGACGCCAAGCGCGTGGGCCGCAACTCCGACCAGTCGTTCCTCGGGGCCGGCGTGCCGTCGCTGCTCGGCTCGGTCTCGCACCAAACGGACGGCAGCCTCGGCTGGTGGTGGCACACACCGCACGACACGCTCGACAAAATCGATCCGGCCCGGCTCGTGCGCGACACCAGGGTCTTCGTGCGGGCGATCTCAAGCCTTCTCGAAGATCCGGTCCTCCCGCTCGACTACGGCGCGGCGGCGCGCGACCTCCGGAAGAGCCTCGAGGAGCTGCAGCAGGCGGCACCCGATTTCGACCTGGCCCCGGCTCCCGCGGCCGCGGCCCGGCTGGAGGCGTTGTGCGACCGGTTGACCCGGGCGGCCGTGGACGTCAAAGGCGGGGCCGCCGCGCGGTCGATCAACACCTGTCTGCGGCAGGTGGGGCGCGCGCTGATCCCGGCGATCTACACTTCCACGGGGCCGTTCGCGCACGACCCGGCGCTCGAAACGCCGTTTCTGCCGCGACTGGCCGCGGTGAGACGCCTCGCCGCGCTGCCGGCCGGCGGTGACGAGGCGAAGTTCCTGCGCGTGGACCTCGTGCGCGGGCGCAACGCGGTCACCGCTGCGATCCAGGAAGCGTGCCGGCACGTCGAGGCGTGCCTCGAGCGGCTGGGCTAGGCCTCCCCCGTCGTACGTGAGCGGCCGCCCCGCCGCCGTGTTCCCCAACCCCACCGGCCGCGCGGCGGGCTGCCTTTACAGCTCGCGGGGATCGAGCGCGTCCCGCACGGCGTCCCCGACCACGTTGAACGCCAGCGTCACGACGAGGATCGCCATGCCGGGAATGACGGCGAGCTGCGGGCTGCTCGTGATGTAGTTGCGGCCGACGCTCAGCATGGCGCCCCACTCCGCGGCCGGCGGCTGCACGCCGAGGCCGAGGAAGCTCAGCCCGGAGGCCGTGAGGATCGCGGTCGCGAGGCGCAGCGTCGACTGCACAACGAGCGGCGAGAGGATGTTCGGGAAGATGTGCCGCATCATGACCGTCCCTTCGCCGGCGCCGAGCGCCTGCGCCGCCTGCACATAGACCTCCTGCCGCGCGAGCAGCGTCGACCCGCGCGCGATGCGCGCGAACGGCGGGATCGAGTTGATGCCGATCGCGACGATCACGTTGCCCATCCCCACGCCGAGCGCGGCGATCACCGCCACGGCCAGGAGAAACCCCGGGATCGCCAGCAGGACGTCCATGGCGCGCATGATCACCGTGCTGCCGAACCCGCCGTAATACCCGGCGACGACGCCGAGCGCGGAGCCCGCGATGAACGCGAGCGCGACCGCGCCGAGCGTGATCAGCAGCGTGTTGCGCCCGCCCCACAGCAGCCGGCTCGTGATATCCCGGCCGAGCTCGTCGGTGCCGAGCGGGTGCGTCCACGACGGCGGCGCTCCGGGGTTGGCGACGTCGACGAGATTGGGCGGGTGCGGGGAGAGCCACGGCGCCGCCGCGGAGACCACGACCGCCAGCACCAGCACCGCGAGCCCCGCCACCGCCGCCGGCCGGCGGAAGAAGCTGCGCGCCGCGCGGACCCACGGACTCGCCGGCGCCGCGGCCGCGCGCGCGGCGGGCGCGAATCGGGGACGGCCGGAAACCGCCTGTTCAGTCAAAGCGGATCCTCGGGTCGAGGTAGGCGTACAGCAGATCGACGGCCAGGTTGACGGCGATGAAGGTGACGGAGAACAACATCACGGTAGCCTGCACGACCGCGATGTCCCTGGTGCGGATCGCGTCCACGACAAGGCGGCCGAGGCCGGGGCGGGCGAACACGGTCTCCGTCAGCACGGTGCCGGCCAGCAGGTACCCGAGCTGCAGGCCGAGCACGGTGACGATCGGGATGACGGCGTTGCGGAACGCGTGGCGCAGCACGAGCGTCCCGCGCGCGACGCCCTTCGCCAGCGCCGTGCGGAGGTAGTCCTGGCGCAGCACGTCCAGCATCGCGGCGCGGGCCTGGCGCGCGACCGTCGCCGCCGTCGCCGCGCCGAGGGTCAGCGCCGGCAGGACCAGCTGGGCCGCCGTGCCGGCGCCGGTGCTCGGCAGCCAGCGCAGCGACACCGAGAACAGCATCATCAGCATGAGGCCGAGCCAGAAGATCGGCACCGAGATGCCGAGCGCGGTCGCGACGGACGCGGCGGCGTCCCACGCGGAGTGCTGGTGGGTGGCGGACGTGATGCCCGCGGTGAGCCCGGCCGCGGCCGCGAACGCCATCGCCGCCGCGGCAAGCTCGGCGGTCGGGCCGACGCGTGTTGCGATCTCGTAGGCGACCGGGCGCCGGGTCACGGCGGAACGGCCGAGGTCGAACCGCACGAACCGCCCGAGCCAGCGGGCGTACTGCACGTAGACGGGCTGATCCAACCCGAGTGCTACGCGGATCGCCTGCACGTCCGCGGCCGTCGCGTCGGCGCCGGCCATCACCGCCGCCGCGTCACCCGGAATCGCCTTCAGGATGCCGAAGACGATGAGCGAAACGCCGAGCAGGACCGGGACGGCCCACAGCAGGCGCTCCGCGATGTGGCGGAGCATCGCGCCGGGCGGCCGCCCTCAGCGCGCGAGCCGGCCCGGCACGAACTCACCGGTCGGCAGCACGGTGAAGCCCGACGTCCCGTTCCGCGCGCCCCAGATGTTGACGAGCTGCAGCAGGTACACGATCGGCTGGTCGTCCCAGACCAGGCGCTGCGCCTCCTTGAGGATCGGCAGGCGCTTCTCCGGGTCGAACGTGCGGCGCTCCGCCGCGATCAGCGCATCGACCTTCGGGTTGGCGTAGCCCGTCCGCTGCTGCGTCGCGGGGACGTTCGTGGCCGCGGAGTCGTACATCCGGTAGAGGTGATAGTCGATGTAGGGGCTGCCCTTCAGCAGACAGGTCGCGGTGCCGGGACGGTTGTCCGGGTCGGAGGAGCTGAACGCCAGCAGATCGGCGAACGCCATCTCGCGGATCGTCATCTGCACCCCGACGTTGGCCCAGTAGCCCTGCACGGCCTGCACGACCTGCGTATCGCCGGCCCACCGGCCGCTGGTGAGATTCACGGTCACGCGCATGCCGGAACCGTAGCCGGCCTCGGCAAGCATGCGCTTCGCGCGCTCGGGATCGTAGTGGAACGGCGGAAAATCGAAGCTGCCCCACAGCCCCGGCACGCCCGGACTGTTGAGCGGCCGGGCGAAGCCCTTCATGATGCCCTTGATGATCGCGTCCTTGTCGATTGCGATGTTGAGCGCCCGGCGCACCCGCACATCGGAGAACGGCGGTTTCGTGTCGGCCGTCTCGAGCTCGGCGATCGTCTGGCTCGGTTCCGCGCGCAGGTAAAGGCCCGACGTCTGCCGGAGCGCCGGCACGTCTGCCGGCGGCAGGTTGAGCACGGCGTCGGCCTCGCCGGTCTTCAACACCACCACCCGCGCGGCCGGCTCCGGAATCGGCCGGTAGACGATGCGGCGCACGCGCGGCTTGGGGCCCCAGTAGTCCGGGTTGGCCGCGGCCGAGACGTGATCGTTCGGGATCCACTCCTCGAACTTGAACGGCCCCGTTCCCACGGGGTGGCGGCCGAAGTCCTGGCCGTACTGCTTGACGGCCGCGGGGCTGATGATCTTCGCCGAGACGTCCGCCATCAAGAGCGGAAAATCCGGATTCGGCGGGTCCGTTGTGAAGCGGACCGTGCGGTCGTCGACCGCGGCGACTTCTTTGATCAGGAGGTAGTTGCCGCGGCGCGTCGCGGGCACGCTCTTGTCGAAGATCCGGTCGAACGTCGCGCGGACCGCCTCGGCGTTGAAGGGCGTGCCGTCATGAAACCTGACCCCGGGCCTCAGCCCAAACGTCCAGCTCCGGCCGTCGGCGCTCG
This sequence comes from bacterium, assembly GCA_035691305.1. Classification (NCBI taxonomy): domain Bacteria; species bacterium. Next base: position 13,543 of record DASSJF010000002.1, on the reverse strand, counting down.
CCTTCCACGAGGTGGCGAGCGCCGGCACGACCTGCCCCTTGTTGTTCCAGGTCACCAAGCCGTCGTACATCGCGTTCATGATCGCCTGGAACGGGCCGGTGCCGACCGCGGGCTCGAGGCTGTTGGGTTCGGTGCCGTCGGCGACGACGAAGGTCTGCTCCCTCGGCACCGCGGCCGACGCGCGCCGGGGCGCCCCGAGAATCGCCAACGGCGCCGACCCCACGACGACCGCGGCCGCCGCGGACCGCAGCGCGCCCTCTCTCAACAGCTCCCGACGCCGCAACCGCTTCATCGCCGCCCCCTCCTCGCGCATCTCAGCAGTAGGTATTGTATTCCCGGCCGTCGATCGGCACGGTGATGACCGCGGGGCGGCCGGACCCCAACGCCGCGGCGACCGCGCGGCGCAGCGCATCCGTGGACTCGGCGCGCACGCCCTCGATCCCGAACCCGCGCGCGATCTCCTCGAACCGGGGCGGCGGAAAATCGACGCCGTACGGGTCGAAGCCCCGGCGGCGCTGCCCGACGCGGATCAGGCTGAGGCTCGCGTCGACGAAGCAGACGATCGTCACCGCGACCTCGTACTGACGAAGGAACGTCAGGTTGTGCAGCATCATCGAGAGGCCGCCGTCGCCGGTCACGGCGAGCACGGGGCGCCCGCGGAGCTCCAGCTTGGCCGCGATCGCCGCCGGTACGCCGTATCCCATGCCGGAGAGTCCGTTCGACATGAAGAACGTCTGCGGCTCGTACGACGTCCAGAACTGCCCGCAGTAGTACTTGTGCGAGCCCACGTCGCACGTGAGCACCGTGTCGTGCGGCGCGGCGTCGCGCAGCGCGCGCAGCGCGGCGAGCGGGCTGATCCCCGCGGGGTCCGGGAAGGCGAGCGGCTCGGGGCGAATCCGCGCGCGGGCGGCGGCCAGCACGGACTCGGACCAGCGGCGGGGGCGAACGCCGCCGAGGGCGGCGAGGGACTCGGCGATGCCGCCGAGCGGTTCGACCGGCCGGTACGCGCCCTCGGCCGTAGAAGCGCGCGAGAGGTTCACGATCCGGCTCCGGACGTACCAGTCCTTGTCGCACTCGACGGGATCGAAGCCCACGCCCAGCAGGACATCGGCCTGCTCGACCGTCTCCATCACGGCGCCGTCGATCGCCATCCCGCCGACCACGCCGAGGAACCCGGGCCCGTCTTCGGGTAACATGCCTTTTGCTTTCGGCGTCACGATGAAGGGCCATCCCGTACGGTCCGCAAACGCGCGCAGCGCCGGCGCGTCGGCCGGGGTACAGCCGAGGCCGACCACGATGAGCGGGCGCTCCGCGCCGCCGAGCAGGTCCCGGGCTTCGGCGAGGGCCGGCGCCGAATTCTCGGCCGCGCCCGGAGACGGCGTACCGCCCGGATGCAGGAGCGCGAGATCGGAGGCCGCGCCGGCGGACTCCGCGGCCGGGGCGAGGTTGCTCGGCAGCGCAAGGTGCACCGGGCCGGGAGGCGCGCTCGCGGCGAGGGCGATCGCGCGGCGCGCGAGGTCGCCGGTCCCCCGGCCGTCCACGGTGGCGCTCGCCTTGGCGATGGCGCCGAAGAGCCGCCCGAGCGGAAGGCGCTGGTGCGGGAAATGCGGTGCGATCGCGGTGGAGAGGTCTGCGGTGATCGCCACGACCGGCGAGCGGTCGAGCAGCGCGTTCGCGACCCCGAGGCCGAGGTTCATCGCGCCGGGTCCGAGCGTCGCCATGCAGACGCCGGGGCGTCCGGTGATCTGGCCGGTCACATCCGCCATAAACGCGGCGCTTGCCTCGTGGCCCGTGAGGTAGAATCGGATGCCCGCGCGGCGGCACGCCTCGATGAGCACGGTGATCTCGCCGCCCGGCAGTCCGAAAGCGTGGTCGATGCCGGCGTCCGCCAGCACCGCGGCGATGGCCTCGGCGTTCGTAGCCAATTCGTTCCTCCCGTCCCGAGCGTTGAGTCGGTGCCGATCGAAGGGCCCGTGGACGGCGCCATGTAATGTCCGTTGGGAGATTCTCCCTCTCCGCGGTCCGCCCTCGTTATAGTAAGAAAGACGATTGTGTGCCGAACATGAGGTGAGGTGGATGGCACCGGCCGGGGTCGCCGTCAGGTTCGCCAGGCAGTCGGATGTCGCCGGGTTGGCGAAGATGCGCGAGGCGCTGTGGCCGTCCGCCTCCGTCGACGAGCACGCGCGGCAACTTGCGGCGATCGTCGACGGCAGCGCTCAACTCACGATGCCGCTCGCCGTCCTCGTGGCCGAGGCGCCCGGCCGCCCGCTCGTGGGATTCTTGGAAGTCGGCCTGCGGTCACACGCGGAGGGCTGCGATCCCGCACGCGCCGTGGGCTACATCGAAGGCTGGTACGTCGCCGCCCCGCACCGGCGTCAAGGCATCGGCCGCCGGCTCGTCGCCGCCGCCGAGCAGTGGGCGCGCGGCCGGGGGTGCGTGGAGATGGCCTCCGACACGTGGATCGACAACGACCTCTCCCAGCGGGCCCACGAGGCGTTGGGCTACGCCGTCGTCGACCGGTGCGTACACTTCCGCAAGGCGCTCTAAGTCCTACTCGTACCGCAGGGCCACGATCGGATCGAGCGCGGCGGCGCGCTGCGCCGGGTAGAAGCCGAAGACCACTCCGACCGCAAGCGACGAGACGAAGCCGAGCACGATCGACATCGGCGAAACGAGCGTCGGCCAGTGCGCCATCACCGAGGCGCCCTGGGCCGTCGCGACCCCCATGATGATTCCCATCAGCCCGCCGAGGCAGGCCAGCGTCAGCGCCTCGACGAGGAACTGCATCAGGATGTCGTGGCCGCGCGCGCCGACCGCCATGCGCAGTCCGATCTCCCGCGTCCGCTCGGTGACCGACACGAGCATGATGTTCATGATGCCGATGCCGCCGACGACGAGCGAGACGACCGCGATGCCGGCGAGCAGCAGCGCCTGGGTCTGCGAGGTGGCGAGCCGGACCTGCTGGATGTCGGCGATGTTGCGCACCGAGAAGTCGTCGGGTTGGGCGGCCGTGAGATGGTGTCGCAGCCGAAGCAGCCGCTCGGTCGCGTCGATCACCCCCGGGACGTCCTCGGGGGTGCCGGCCGAAACGAGAATCTGCCCGACGTACGCCTGACCCGTCAGGCGATCGAGCAGCGTCGTGATCGGCACGATCACGAAGTCGTCCTGGTCGCGGCCAAACCCCGACTGCCCTTTGGACGTCATCACGCCGAGCACACGGAAGGGCACGTTCTTGATGACCACCGTCGCGCCGACCGGCGAGCCGCTCGGGAAGAGGTTCTGCGCGACCGTCGAGCCGAGGACGGCCACTTTCGCTTCCTGGGTGACCTCGGTCTGGTCGAAGAAGCGTCCGGTGGCCACCTGCCAGTTGCGAACGTCGGTCCACGAGGGTGTGCTGCCCTGAATCGACGTGAACCAGTTGGCTCCGCCCGCGACCACCTGCGCGCCGGTCGACGACTGCGGCGCCGCCGAGCCGACGGACGGCACTTCGTTCGCGACCGCCGTCGCATCGTCGAGCTTGAGTGTGGTCCGGCTCCCGCCCCCCAGGTTGACGCCGCCCGTGCTCTGCGCGCCCGGGATGACCACGACCAGGTTGGCGCCGAGGCTCTCGATCTGCGCGAGCACGGCGGCCTGCGCGCCGGATCCGATCGCCATCGAGGTGATCACGGCGCCGACGCCGATGATGATGCCGAGCATCGTCAGCAGCGAACGCGTCGCGTTTCGGCGGAGCGCCTGCCAGGCGACGCGGAGCAGCAGCCCGAGGCTCATACGCGGACCTCCGGCCCGGCGGCCGCGGGCGCCTGGTCGACGACGGCGCGCACGGACTCCGGGATCGCTTCGGTCATGGGCCGGTCGGAGAGAATGAGGCCGTCGCGGAAGGTCACCACCCGCTTCGACCACGCCGCGGTGTTGATATCGTGCGTGACGACCAGGACGGTCAGTCCCCGCTGGTCGTTGAGCCGCCGGAACAGCGTCATGATCTCCGCGCTGCTCTTGCTGTCGAGGTTCCCCGTCGGCTCGTCCGCCATCAGGAGCGGCGCGCCGTTCGCCAGCGCGCGGGCGATCGCGACGCGCTGCTGCTGCCCGCCGGAGAGCTCGCTCGGCTTGTGGTCGAGCCGGTTGCCCAGCCCCACGCTCTCCAACAGCTCCTTGGCCCTCGCGTCGCGTGTTTCGCGCAGGATCCCGGCGTAGAGCATCGGCAGCTCGACGTTCTCGAGCGCGCTGGTCCGGGCGAGCAGGTTGAAGCTCTGGAAGACGAAGCCGATCTGTTTGCTGCGCACCACGGCGAGCTCGTCCGCGGTGAGGCGCGAGACCTCCTGGCCGGCAAGCTTGTACGATCCGGACGTCGGCCGGTCCAGGCAGCCGAGCAGGTGCATGAACGTGGACTTGCCGGAGCCCGACGGGCCCATGATCGCCACGAACTCTCCGCGCCGCACGTCGAGACTCACGCCGCGCAGCGCGTGGACCGCCATGTCACCGGCGCCGTACACCTTCGTCATGTCGCGGACCTCGATGAGAAGGTCCGAATGAGTCGGCAGGGTGCGCCGGATCGCCATTACGGGTTCCCGCTCGACGGCGTGCTGCTCGGCCTCGTTCCGCCGCTCCCGCCGGGCGCGCCCTGACCGCCGCCTTGCCGGCCGCTTCCGCCTTGCCCCGGCCGGCGATTGCCGCGCACGGCGGCGACGATCACGCGGTCGCCTTCCTGGAGTCCGGACCGGACCTCCACGTTCTTATTGTCTGACACGCCGATGACGATGCGAACCGGCGACGGCTGATTGGTGCGCAGCAGCCACACGGTAACGGTAGAGCCGGGCGCGCCGGCGACGGGCGCGGCCGCGGCACCGCCGCCGGACCCCACGAATCCGACGCCGCCTAACGGGCCGCCGGAAGGCGCGCCGCCGCCCGTGGTGGTCGGCCGCGCGCCCTGCTGGAGGGGACGGAAGAGCAACGCCTGCAGCGGGATCGCAAGTACATGCGTGCGCGTCTCGGTGCTGATCGTCACCTGCGCCGTCATGCCGGGAAAGAGCCGGCCGGAATCATCGTGGACCGCGACGACCGCATCGTAGGTCACCACGTTCGACACGACCGTCGGGTTGACGCGGACCTGCTTCACGGTGCCGTTGAACGTGACGTTGGGATAGGCCGTGACGGTGATCGTCGCGGCGTTGCCCTGCCGGACGGTGCCCACGTCGGCCTCATCGACCGAGGTGTCCACCTGCATGTCCTTCAAGTTGGACGCGATCGTGAACAGCGTGGGCGTCTGCAGCGACGCGGCCACGGTCTGGCCGACGCTCACGTTGCGCGCCATGACCACGCCGTCGACCGGACTCGTGATGATGGTGCGGGAGAGATTGTACTGTGCCGTCTGCAGCTGCGCGGAGGCGGACTGCACCTGGTGCCCGGAGGTCCCGGCCTGGGCGCTCGCGGTCTGCACGGCCTGCTGAGCGCTGCGCACCGACGACAGGCTCGAGGCCACCTGCGCCTGCGCCGCGCCGACCGCCGCCTGCGCGGCGGCGAGATCGTCCTGTGCCGTCTGCGCGGCCGTCCGATCCGTGTCCATCTGGCTCTGCGCGATGTAGCCCTGCGCAAGCAGCTGCTGGTCGCGCTTCACGGTCGTCTGCGCGAGGGCGAGCTGGCTGCGCGCCTTCGTCACGCCGGCCTGGGCGTTCCGCAAATTTGCGAGCTGCTGTTCGTAGTTGGCCTGCGCCGTCTGCACCCCGGCCCGAGCCTGCGCGATGCCGCTCTGCGACGCGGCTGCGGTCGACTGCGCGGCCGCGAGCGCGGCGCTCTGCTGTTCAACCGCGGACTGGAACGACGTCGGATCGAGGGTGGCGAGCACCTGGCCCTTCTTGACGCGCGAGTTGTAGTCGGCGCCGAGCGTCGCGATCGTGCCGGACACCTGGGTCCCGACCTGGATCTGATCCACCGGGTTCACCGTGCCGGTCTCCGTCACGGTCGACGAAATGTCGGCATACTGCACCGGCCGGGCGATGTAGCGGACGGCGGTGCGCCGCTGCCCGAGCCGCTGCACTGCGACGATGCCGCCCGCGGCGAGCGCGGCGACGACGGCCAGCGCGATGATCCGCCGGACGGTGAACCAGCGGAAAAATCTCATTGCGAACCTCCCCCCACGCCTGCCACGACGGGTGCGCCCTCCGCGTGCCGCAGCGTCACGAGCGCGGATTCAAACTGAAACTGCGCGGACGCGGCGTTGACGTCCGCCTGCGTCGCCGTCGTCTGCGCCTGAATCACCGCGATGACGGTCCCGACGCCGGCGCGGTACTGCCCCTGCGCCACGCTGAACGCCTGGTCGGCCGCGGTCTTGGCCGCCTGGGTCGCCGTCACGTTGGCGGCCGCCTGCAGCGCGCCGAGGTACGACTGATAGGCGTCTTGCCGGATCGCGAGGATCTGCGAGGCAAGCGACGCCTGCGCGCCCTTGAGCGTCGCCTGCGCGGCGGAGATCTCGTCCCGGCCGCGGCCCGCGTCGAAGAGCGGCAAGCTGATCGAGCCGGTGAGGCCGTACGACGACGAGTTGTTGAGTGCGGGTGCGGTGCTGTACGGCGTGTAGCCGGCGCCGAGCCCGATGTTCACCTGGGGCCCGGCGTTCACGTAGGCGGTCGCGAGCCCCGCCTGCGCCGACTGCACCGCCGCGTTCGCCTTCGCGATCTCCGGCCGGTTCGCGAGCGCGGCGGAGATCACCTGATCCCCGGTCACGGATACCTGCGGCACGGACGGTGTCGGGCGCGACGCTTCGATCGGCGCCGTCGTATCGATGCCCATGGTGCTGGCGAGGTTGGCCTTGGCCGTCAAGATCTGCGCGTTCGCGTTGAGCGCGGCGACCTGGGCCTGCGCGACCTGGGCCTGCGCCTGGATCACGTCGGCCTGCGGCGCCACCCCCGCGCGCACCTGCGCCTGAACGAGCTCGAGCTGCGCCTGCGCCTGCGCCAGGGACTGCTGCTGTGCCTGCGCGACGCCTTCGTTTCCGAGAATCGTGAAGAACTGCGTGGCCGCCTGCAGCGCGAGATCCTGCTCCGTCTGCCGCAGCGCCGCCCGCGCGGACGAGACCGTCGCTTCGGCGGTTCCGACGAGCGCCGCCGTGCGCCCGTTGTCGAACAGCGTCACGTTGCCGGCGACCGTCGCGGTGCCGCTCGCGCCCACGCTGGGAAGCGGCGCCGACGTGAAGGTAGAGTTCGATGAATTGGTCGTGCCGTACGAGCCGTTGCCGGTGAGCGACACGGTCGGCGCGTAGCCCGCCTTGGCCAGCGCCACGCTCTGCTGCGCCGCCTCGAGCGTCTGTTGCGCCGCGACGATCTGCGGGTTGTGCGTAATCGTCGTCTGCACCGCCTGGGCCAGCGTGTAGCTCTGCGCCGTCGAGGGCGCGGCAGGGGCCGCGGGCGCCGGAGATGCGGGCGGTGCCGGCGGCGCCTGTGCCGCACCGGGCCGCGGCGCCATGAACGTCGCCGCGCTCATCGCGAGCGCGAGGACAAGCACGGCGAGTTGACGGACCAGACCTCTCATACTACAGCCTCCTCTACCGCGGCGGCCTCCTGCCGCCTCGGGAACGTAACCGTGAACGTGCTGCCGGATCCGACGGCGCTGTCGACGGACACCCGGCCGCCGTGCGCCTCGACGAGCGACTTGACGATCGCCAGTCCCAATCCCGTGCCGCCGCTGGTGCGCGCCCGCGACTGGTCCGCTCGGTAGAAGTGCCGGAAGATGTGCGGCAGGTCCGCCGCCGCGATGCCGACCCCGGTATCCGACACCTGGAGCCGCACCCCGACATCGTCCTCGCCCATGGCCACCCGGACTTCGCCGCCCTGGGGCGTGAAGCGGACCGCGTTCTCGACCAGGTTCTGCACGATCTGGCGCAGGCGGTCCGGATCGGCGTCGATGCGCGGCAGCCGCTGCGGGACGTCCGTACGCAGCGCGACGCCGCGCTCTTCCGCGAGCGGCGAAACGGCCTCCAGCGTCTCGCGCACCACGCGGCCGGCGTCGATCTTTTTCAGGCTCAACTGCAGCTGTCCGGCCTGCGCGAGCGACAGATCGCGCAGGTCCGTGATGAGCCGCGCGAGCAGGAGCGTCTGGCTGTGCAGGGTCGCGATCCGCTCCGGCGTCGGCTCGATCACACGATCGAGCACACCTTCGAGCGTGCCCTGGATGACGGACAGCGGTGTGCGCAACTCGTGCGCCACGCCGGCAAAGAGGCGGCGCCGCTGCTCCTCATCGGCTGCGAGGCGTTCCGTCATTCTATTGAAGGCGCGCGCCAGTTCCGCGACCTCGTCCTGGCCTCGCACCGGCACCGCGGGCGGCGTCCCGCCGCGGGCGATCACGCGCGCCGCGACCGTCAGGTCGGTAATCGGACGCACCAGCCGGCGCGTCAGCCACAACGTGACGAGAAGACCGAGGAGCACCGCAATGCCCGTACCGCCCCAAATGGCGTTGCGGAAACGACTCTCGAACAGGATCTCGCGCGGGCCGAGCGGACGCCGCCGCTGGCGGTCGGGCGGTTGCGGCGCGACGTTGGCCGGCCGCTCGCCCGGCGCGGGGGCCACAGTGCCGCCCGGCGCCGGCGCCTCCCGCCGCTCGACGTACTGGCGGAAGGTCTGCCGCGCCTGGTACGAGCTGAACGTCGCGGAAAGCACGGTCGTCAGCACGGCGACCGCGATGACCGCGACGCTCAGCCGCGTGCTGAGACTACGCATGCGCGGCCTGCTGCCGCCGGTCGTCCTCCGGGCGCTGGAACTTGTAGCCCACCCCGTAGACGGTAAGGATAAAACGCGGGTTGCGGGGGTCATGTTCGATCTTGCTCCGGAGGTTCTTGATGTGCGCGTCGACCGTGCGCTCGTAGCCTTCGAAGGCGTGGCCGTGGACGCGATCGATCAGCTGCATCCGCGTGAAAACCTGGTTGGGATGGCTCGCCAGCGTCTCGAGCATCCGGAACTCTGTCGGCGTGAGATCGATCGGCCGCCCCGCGAGCGTCACCTGGTGGCCGCGCAGGTCGATGATCATCTCCCCGAGCCGGAGTACCTCCGGGGTCTCGTGGCTGCCCCTCCTCAGAACCGCGCGCACGCGCGCGACAACCTCGCGGGGGCTGAAGGGCTTCGTGATGTAGTCGTCCGCGCCGAGCTCCAGGCCGAGCAGTTTGTCGGACTCCTCGTCGCGCGCGGTCAGCATGATGATCGGCGTGCGGGCGCGCTCCCGGATGCGGCGGCACACCTCCCGGCCGTCGAGCTTCGGCAGCATGAGGTCGAGGATCACGAGGTCGGGACGCACGCGCTCGTGCTCCTTGAGCGCGGCCTCCCCGTCGGCCGCCACGGCGACGCCAAACCCTTCGCGCTCCAGATAGGTGCGCAGCAGCTCGACGATCTGCAATTCGTCATCTACGACCAGGACGGTCGGCACGGCTTTCAATCCCCTAGGGGCGGCGGCCGTCATGACAGGACCACCAGCCGCTTCCGATATTCTTCCTCGTTGATCTCGCCGCGGGCGAAGCGCTCGCGGACGGCCTGCACGGCGGCGTCGGGACGGCCCCACAGCGAACGCAGCGTGATCACCTTCCACGCGATCACGAGGAGCGAGGCCAGGAGCAAGAACCTCAGGAGGGCCATCAGGACGAACACGCCGGCGGCGATGCCGGGGCGCCGGCCGAATCCGCGCCCGCCGCCATACATCATACGGCCCGGGCCGAACCCGCGGCCAGAGCCGGACCCGTATCCCGGATAGCCGGGCGCCCCGGACCCGTAGCCTGGAGCCGTCCCCGGATTGCCGGGCGTGCCCGGCGTAGGCGCACCCTGCGCCGTCAACAGCGGGGCGTGTTGGGCCAGCGCCATGTTGCCGAAGCCAGGCACGGCCCCGCCGCCAAGTACGCCGGCAAGCACCACAACGCCTGCGACCATCGAGAGGCGTACGATCAAACGGTGGCGCATCTGCTGCCTCCTTAGCATTCCCTTCAATTTAACCGCTTACTTATTAACCGCTTACTTAGCGAACCGACCGCCTTCAATGTATCCCGGGCGGATATGTGAATTGTGAAGGTCTCGTAGGGCTGTTGTGAACACCGTCTAGGGACCTCCAGGGCCTGTTCCAGAGTCCCGGCCGGCCGGGGGACCCGCCTGGGGCCGCATCGAAGCCGGTGGACGTGCCCGAAACCGGCCGTGTCCCCCCCGATCGCATCACGGTTTCCGTGGTCCAACACCGCCTCACGGCCATCGTCGCGGAGATGGGCGAGGCGATGCTCCGCACCGCCTACTCCCAGATCCTGAACTCCAGCCGCGACTTCTCTACCGCCCTCTGCGGCGCGGACGGACGTCTGCTCGCCCAGGCCGAACACGTGCCGATCCACGTCGGCGCACTTCCCTGGTCGGTGCGGTCGGTGCTCGAATTCTTCCGGGGCCGGATCCGGCCCGGCGATCTCTACCTGGTCAACGACCCGTACTGCGGCGGCAGCCACCTGCCGGACCTGACGGTCGTCCTGCCGGTTTTTGCGGCACCGGCCGGGAACGGGACGGCGGGCCGGGCGGACCGTCGGCTCATCTGCTGGGCAATCAACCGCGCGCACCAGAGCGACATCGGCGGGGCGACGCACGGCAGCTATAATGCGGCCGCCACCGAGATCTGGCAGGAAGGCCTGCGGGTGCCGCCGCTCAAGCTGTACGACGCGGGGACCGAGCGGGACGACGTCCTGAACATGGTGGCGACGAACGTTCGCCACTCCCGCGACTTCCTCGGCGACCTCCGCGCCTCGATGGGGTCCGCGCGGCTCGGCGAGCGGCGGCTGCACCGGCTCGCGGAAGAGTACGGGGTCGAGACGCTGCTCGACGCGCTGCGCGAGGTCCTCGACGGCACGGAACGGCGCACGCGCGCCTGCATCCGGCCGTGGAAAGACGGCGTCTACGCCGGCGAGTCGGTGCTCGACGACGACGGGCACGGCGCAACAGACATCGCGGTGCGGGCGGTCGTCACGAAACGGGGAGACGCGCTGACGGTCGACCTGCGGCGCAGCCACGCGCAGGTCACGGGTTTCGTCAATTCCTCGCTGCCGAACACGATGTCCGCGGTGCACATGGCGGTCGCGTACCTGATCGACGCCGACATTCCGAAGAACGACGGGACCTTCCGGCCGGTCACGGTGCTGACGACGGAAGGCACGATCGTCCATCCGCGCCCGCCGGCGCCCGTCACGCTCTGCACGAACCACTGCGGCCAGGAGATCGCGGAGTCGGTGCTCAAGGCCCTCGCCCCGGCCTGTCCTGAGCGCGCGATCGCCGGATGGGGCCGCCGGTTCCGGATCGCGATCCGGGGCACGGATCCGCGCAGCGGCCGGCCGTTCATCTGGCACATGTTCCACGCGCGGCCGGGCGGCGGCGCCTCCGCCGCGGGCGACGGCTGGGCGACGGCCGGCGAAGGCCAAGCCGCGGGCGGGCTCAAGTTCGGCAGCGTGGAGGTGACCGAGGTTCGTTTTCCGCTCGTCATGGAGCGCCACGAGTTCCGGACGGACTCCGGCGGCGACGGGCAGTTTCGCGGCGGCGTGGGCGCGGAGCTCGCGATGCGCGCGGAGACCGCCGCACCGGCCGTGGCGAACACCGCGGGCGACGGCGTCCGGCACGCGCCCTACGGCCTGTTCGGCGGCCGCGACGGCGCGGTGCATCGGTACCGGCTCATCTCGAAGGGCCGGACGCGCATCCTGCGGACAAAGGAGGTTGGCATCCCGGTTCAGCCGGGCGACCTGTTCCTGGTCGAGTCTTCCGGAGGCGGCGGCTATGGGCCGTCCAGGTACCGTGACGCCGCGGCGCGGGCGGCCGACATCGACAACGGCTTCGTGTCGAGGCGGGGCCGTGCGCAGGAACCCCGCGTGCGAAAGGCTCGCCTGCCAAAGAGGCGCCGCGCGCGCAGGACGAGCCGGTGAGCGCGTCCTACCGAATCGGCATCGACGTCGGCGGGACCTTCACGGACGCCGTCTGCGTGGACGGCGCAGGCGCCGTCACGCTCGCGAAGGCCGCCTCTACCCCGGCCGATCCGTCCGTCGGCGTGCTCGACGCGATCCAGACCCTCGCGGAACGCCTCGGCGTCGATTCCCGCGCGCTGCTCGCCGCCACGTCGCAGATCGTCCACGGCACAACGGTCGCGACGAACGCCCTGCTGGAACGGCGCGGTGCGAAGGTGGGCCTGCTGACCACGGAAGGCCATCGCGACGTCCTGGAGATGCGCGAAGGCCTGAAACCGGACCGGTACAATCTGCGGATGCCGCCGCCGGTCCCGCTCGTGCCGCGGGCGCTTCGGCTCGGCGTCCGGGAGCGCACGCGCGCGGACGGCACCGTCGCCGTGCCGCTCGCGCGGCCTTCGCTCGACCGCTCGATCCGCGCGCTCGAGCGCGCCGGCGTGGACTCGGTCGCGATCTGCTACCTGCACGGTTACCGCAACCCCCGCCACGAGCTGGCGACGCGAGACGCGGTGCGGCGGCGCCTTCCGCGGGCCTACGTGTCACCGTCGTGGGACGTGCTGCCGCAGATCAAGGAGTACGAACGCGTCTGCGCGACGGTCATCAACGCCTACGTCGGCCCGGCCCTCGAGCGCTACCTGACGCGGCTGAGATCGCGCCTCCGCGCGGCGGGGTACCGGCGCCACGTGTTCGTGATGCAGTCGCACGGCGGCGTCGCGTCGATCTCGGAAGCGGCGCGGCTCGCCGCGGGCGCGATCCTCTCGGGGCCGGCGGGCGGGGTAGCCGGCGGCGGCTACGCGGCGCGCCTCCTCGGCGACGGCGACCTGATTACCTTCGACATGGGCGGCACCAGCACGGACATCGCGCTCTTGGAGGACGGGCGGCCGCGGGTGACCGGCGACCGCCGCGTCAGCGGCCACACGCTCGCGATGCCGAGCGTCGACATCCACACCCTCGGCGCCGGCGGCGGCTCGCTCGCGCGCGTGGACGCGGGCGGCATCCTGCACGTCGGCCCGGAGAGCGCGGGCGCGGAGCCCGGCCCGGCGTGCTATGGGCGAGGCGGCACCGGCGCCACGGTCACCGACGCGAACGTCGTGCTCGGCTATCTCGATCCGGAGACGTTCTGGGGCGGGCGCCGGCGGCTCGATGCGGCGGCGGCGCACGGGGCGGTGGACGCGATCGCGGGCCGCTTCGGCAGCACGACGATCGACGCGGCGCGCGGCATCTACGACGTCGTCAACACCGCGATGGCGGAAGGCATCCGGGTCGTGTCTGTACGCCGGGGCATCGATCCCCGGCGCTTTGCGCTGCTGGCGTTCGGCGGCGCGGCCGGGCTGCACGCGACGGCCGTGGCGGCGATGCTCGACATCGGCCGGGTCGTCGTGCCGCGCCAGGCGCCGGTGCTGTCGGCGTGGGGCATGCTGGCCGCGGACCTCCGCTACAACGTGGTGCGGACGCACGTCGGCGAGATTCACAGAGTTGGCGCTGGCCGGCTGCGCAAGCTGTTCGCGGAGATGGAGCGCGAGGGGCGGGGCCGCCTCGCGCCGGCCGTCGCGGCGTCGGCCGGGTCGGCGGTGGCGGGGTCGGCGCCGGCGGGCGGGGCAG
>DASSJF010000001.1 GCA_035691305.1 bacterium | reverse complement strand
CGGTGCCGTTTGTGCGAGCACCAACCCGAAGGATTGGATCGTGGTGTTGCCGTTGGTGAATCCTAACCTCTGGGAAGGTCAAATCAACGGCACGTCGACGCAACTCGACATCGTGGCGTTTGCCAACTTCCAGATGGACTGCCCGTATATGAACAGCCTAAACGGAACCAGCAAATATGAGCCGCTCGTCGGCACGTTCGTGCAGTTTGTGGATTTCCAGGCCACAACGGGTAACCCCAACGGGGTGGACACCGGAGTGGACACGATCATCCTGATCCAGTAGCAGCGGTATCCTGTCGCGCAGCCGTGGGGGGACGGACTATGAACCGACAACGCGGGCAATCCACCGTGGAACTCGTCCTGCTCATGCCGCTTCTGCTCGTGCTATTGTTCCTCATTTTCGAGGTAGGCCGGCTGTTCGGTTCGTGGTTGCTCATCACGAACGCGGCACGCGAGGGGGCGCGCTACGCCGCCGTACAGTGTGTGCCGACGAATTCGGCCAACCTCGCGGTAACCTGTAACGGTACCGACCCCACCTCTGCGATTGCGACGCGCGTCGCCCAAACGGCTTCATTCCTCGTCGTGCAGTCGACGACGACATGCACCGTTTCCGGGAACACGGTCACGATTCCGTCGGGGAACTCATGCGTCGCGGTGACATATTCCCAAGACAGCGCCGGTAACAACGACGGCATCGTGACAATCCGAGTAGCCTATAATGTCCAAACGCTCATGCCGATCAGCGGGACCATCCCGTTCCTTGGAACGGTCAATTACCCCGGCTCCCAGCAGGTGACGGCGACGTCCACGATGAGACTGGAACAGTAAGGTTTAGCGCGGCCCCGGGCTCAGGCGAACGTCGACACGTCCGCGGCGCGACGTCAGGCGTTCCGCGAGACCGGTGATAACAAGCAACGTCATCCAACACCCCGCGGCAACGGCGACCACCTCGATCACGCGCATCTGAACCGGCGGAATCGCCGGCAGCACCGACCCGGCCGCATTCGCGACGTATCCGGAGACGAACTCCCAGGCATCTCCCACGAAGCGCGGCACGCCTTGCTCGAAAATTGCCCTCGGCGCGGCAACGGCCCGCGCGAACTCCTGTCCAAGATTGAGCGGAACGTCACTCAGCGATAGCGACATCGCCCCGCCCCTCCTCCTCCGCCGGACGTAGACGCCACCCGCAGACTCAGCATACCATGCCCGCGGCCCGGCCCCTGCCCCCTTGCCCGCACGTCTAGCGCTCGCGTGTTCGGGGCATCTAGATGCCGGCCTCGGCCCCTTGGACGGCCGTGCGGCCGAGCCGCGGCTGATCGCGAGCGGATTGGGGGACATGAAGCATGGGCGCGTCGCCCGAGTCGGGACGGCGGTCTCTCGAGCGGGTACGGGAGGCGCTCGACAAGGTGCGAAAAGTACTCCGGGACCTGGATCATGGCGCCGCCGAGCCTGCGGTCTCACGCGACGCCGACGCCGGCGGGGCGGCGTGGGGGGACACCGCGCGCGATGACACGCTGCGGGCGCATGAAGCCGCCCGTCTGCTCGATATGCCGGTGCAGGAGTTGTATGCCGCGATTCGGGATCAGCGCCTGCCCGCCCGTCGGCTCGGCCGGTTCTTGTGGCTTCGCCGGAGCGACGTAGAAGCGTTCGCCAACCAGCTACGGAACGGCGGACCGCGGCCCACGACCGGTACCGGAGCGCACGCGGGACAGCGTCGCGGGCCGCAGCGGTAGACCCGCTGTCGGGCTAGTAATCGACCCTCACGAGGTAGAGGCCGTGCGCCGGCACGGTGGGCCCGGTGCGCCGGTTGTCGGGGTCGCCCAGGAACTCACCCGGCGCCCCCACCGGCAGGCGCCCAAGTCCAACGCGGATCAGCGTCCCGGCGATCATCCGGACCATGTGCCGCAGAAACCGGTCGGCCGTGACGACGATCCGCACGCCGGGAAACGGACCCGGCGGCCCCGTGACGCCGTCAGACTCGACCGCGATCGTTCGCACTGAGCAGAAGGTGGTCCGGGTCGGCGAACCGCTGCCGTGGTACGCGGCGAAGTCGTGGCGGCCCGCAAAAACGCACGCAGCCGCCCGCATCGCACCGGCATCGAGCGGCTCACGGACGTGGTAGGCCAGTCCGCGCAGCAGTGCCGACGGCTGCGCCCGGTTGAGAATCGCGTACCGGTAGGTCCGCGCGACCGCGTCGTAGCGCGCGTGAAACCCGTCCGGCGCTTCCTCGGCGGCGACCACGCGCACGTCCGGCGGCAAGTGCGCGTTCAGGGCGGCCGGGAACCGCGAGGCGGGGATGCGGCTGCGGGTGACGAGGCTCGCCACCTGCCCGAGCGCGTGGACCCCGGCGTCGGTACGGCCCGCGCCGATCACCGTCGCCGGTTCGCCCACGATCTCGGCGACGGCCCGCTCGAGTGTCGCCTGCACGGACGGCGCGCCTTCCGCGGCGGAGCCGCGCTGCCGCTGCCAGCCGCAGAACGCCGAGCCGTCGTACTCGATCGTCAGCTTGAATGTCCGCACCGAGCGTGCCCGGTCTACGGCTTGTGCGGAGCGGCGGGATGCCGCGGAATGGAGGGATGCTGCGGCGCCGCCGCCGGCACGGCGGGCGCCACGTGTCGCCACGGCAGCCCGAGTGGGCGGTCGGGTCCGGCGATGAGCAGGGCCGCGGCGGCAAGCACGACAAAAGCGGCGTAGTCCCGAGGCCGCATGACCAGTTCTCGCATCCGGGTCCGCTGGTCCCCGCCGCGGTAGCACCGCGCCTCCATCGCGAGCGCGAGCGACTCCGCGCGCCGAAACGCGCCGACGAACAGCGGCACGAGCAGCGGGACAAGCGCCCGGGCGCGGCGCACGAGGCTGCCCCGGGTGAACTCCGCGCCGCGCGCCATCTGCGCCTTCATGATCTTGTCCGTTTCTTCGATAAGGGTCGGAATGAACCTGATCGCGATGGTCATCATGAGCGCCAGTTCGTGCGCGGGCACCCCGATCCGCCGGAACGGCCGCAGCAGCCGCTCCAGGCCGTCCGCCATCTCGACGGGCGAGGTCGTGAACGTCATCAGCGACGTCGCGATGATCAGCAACCCGAGCCGGGCGCCGTAGTAGACGGCGAGCGCCACGTTCTCTCGCGTGATCGTGATCGGACCGCGCCGGAACACAGCGTGGCCGCCCTCCGGGCCGAAGAAGATCTGCAGCACAACCGTAAATGCGAGCAGCCAGAACACAGGGCGCAGGCCCCGCAGCACGTAACCCGGCGGGATGCGGGCCGCCGAGACGATCAGCGCGAGCAGCACGGCGTACGCGCCGAGATCCGCGAAGCCCCGCGCCATGAACACCACGATCGCGAGCACGAGCGTCGCCAGGATCTTGGTGCGCGGATCCAGCCGGTGGACGGGCGAGTCCACCGGCACGTACTGTCCGAAGGCGAAGTTGCGCAGGAAGTCCACGGCTAGCCGTCCGCCGCCGGACCCGTGCGGGTTCCGTCTACGGCGCCGCGGCGCCGGAGGGCGTCCAAAATCGCCGCGCGCGCCTCCTCCACCGTCAGGACATCGGGCCGCACCGTCCAGCCCGCGTCGCGGAGCCGGTGCACGCACTGCGCCGCCTGCGGCACGCCGAGCCCGAGCGAGACAAGTTTAGGGGCGTCCGCAAAGACCGCGCGCACCGTCCCGTCGGCAATGAGGCGCCCGCGGTCGAGCACCACGACGCGCTCGCACAGCGACGCGACCGCGTCCATGCTGTGCGAGATCAACACGAGCGTGAGCCCCGCCTCGCGCCGCAGCCGCGCGACGTGCCCGAGGATCTCACGCCGGCCGGCCGGGTCGAGCCCCGCCGTTGGCTCGTCGAGGATCAGCACCCGGGGCCGCATTGCGAGCAGGCCGGCGATCGCCGTGCGCCGCATCTCGCCGTTGCTGAGCGTGAACGGCGAGCGCCTGCCGAAGCGCGCCGGATCGAGGCCGACCTGACGCAGCGCGCGGTCGACGCGCTTTCGGACCTCGTCGTCGCCGAGACCGAGGTTGCGCGGGCCGAAGGCGACATCGGCCTCCACGGTCTCTTCGAACAGCTGGTGCTCGGGATACTGGAACAACAGCGCGATCTGCTGGCGGACCCTCCGGCGGTCCACTTCCTTCGCGTGGACGTCGACATCGTCAAGATAGACGCGGCCCCGCGTCGGCCGCAGCAGCGCGTTGAAGTGCTGGACCAGTGTGGACTTGCCGGATCCGGTTGCGCCGATGATCCCGACCGCCTCGCCGGCGCGAATCTCGAGCGAGACGTCGTCGACCGCCGCCGCCTCGAACGGGGTGCCCCGCTGGTAGATGTGCGAGAGCCGGTCGCAGCGGATCACCGGCGGCGCCTGGGCTGCCCCGCCGGAGGCGCGCGCGCGCACGGTCCGCGTCTTGGCGCTCACGACGCCCCCCGGCCGGCGAGCGCCGTGAGGGCCGCCACCAACTGGTCGAGCGTGACCACGTCCGCGCCAAGCGGGACGCCGTCACGGGCCAGCCCCCGGCGAAGCCGGACGGCCTCCGGCGCCTCAAGCCGGAGACCGCGCAGCGTCTCGTCATCGGCGAAGACGTCGGCGGGCGGGCCCTGCAACACCACGCGGCCGCCCGCCATCACGACGACGCGATCGGCGAGCGCGGCCTCTTCCATAGCGTGGGTAATGAGGACGAGGGCCAAGCCGTCGCTGCGGCAGAGCCGCAGCGCCACCTCGATCACCTCGTGCTGCCCCTCGGGGTCGAGCATTGAGGTGGCTTCGTCGAGAACGAGGCACTTCGGCGCCATCGCCAGGACACCGGCGATAGCGACGCGCTGCTTCTGGCCTCCGGAGAGCAGGTGCGGCGCGCGCCGGCGCAGCGTCTCGAGCCCGACCGTGTGCAGCGCCGCCGATACGCGCGCGCGGATCTCCGCCGGAGGCAGACCCAGGTTCTCGGGGCCAAAGGCCACGTCTTCCTCGACCACCGCGGCGACGAGCTGGTCGTCGGGGTGCTCGAAGATCATGCCGACGCGGCGGCGGATCTCCCAGACCGCATCCGGATCGGCGGTGTCGAAGCCGTCGACCAGCACCCGGCCGTCGGTGGGAAGCAGCAGCGCGTTGAGGTGTTTGGCGAGGGTGCTCTTGCCCGAGCCGTTTGCGCCGACGATCGCGACGCACTCGCCGGCGCGCACGTCGAGATCGACGCCGATGACCGCCGGCACGGCCTCCGGGGTCCCGGCAAGGTACGTGTGCGCCAGGCCGCGGACCTGGATCAGCGCCTGGGGGTTCCCGGGCGGCCCGGGCACGGATTTACTGCTGAAGGAGTTCGAGCAGCGCCATCTCCGCGGCGTCGCCGCGCCGCTTGCCGAGGCGCACGATCCTGGTGTAGCCTCCGCGGCCCTTTTGATATCGCGGCGCGACGGTGCCGAACAGCCGCCGCACGACGGCGGGATCGGTCAAGAGGCGCGCCGCCCGGCGGCGGGCCTGGACGTCGTTCCGGAGCGCGAGGTCGATCATCCGATCGGCGACCTTCTTGGCCTCTTTGGCTTTCTCGGCGGTCGTCCGGATGCGGTCGTGCGTGATCAGCGACGACACCAGCCCGCGGAAGAGCGACAGGCGGGCGGCGCTGTCGCGGCCGAGGCGGCGGCCGGACTGTCCGAGCACGTCAGGCTCCCCTCCGGCGCAACTCGAGGCCCATGCCGGCGAGCTTCTCTTTGACCTCGTCGAGCGACTTCCGACCGAAGTTCTTGACGTTGACGATCTCGTCCTCGGTCCGCTGGAGCAGGTCGCCGACGGTGTTGATGCCCGCGCGCTTGAGACAGTTGTAGGGCCGCACGGAGAGGTCGAGCTCTTCGATCGGCATCGTCGCGACCTTGTTCGTCTCGTCCGCCGGCGCGCCCGCGGCCACTTCGGGCCCCGCGGCGGTCCCGGCGAAGAGGCGGAAGTTCTCGATCAGCTGGCGGGCCGACTCCTGAAGGGCCTCCTCCGGCCGGATGCTACCGTCGGTCCAGACCTCGAGCACGAGCCGGTCGTAGTCGGTTGCGTGGCCGACGCGGGTGTCCTCGACGGAGTAGTTGACCTTCTGGATCGGCGAGAAGATCGAGTCCACCGGGATCACGCCGATCACGTGCTCGCTCTTGCGGTGGCGCTCCGCGGGCACGTAGCCCTTGCCGCGCTCCACGACCAGCTCCATCACGAGGTGCGCGTTCTTACCGTCGAGCGTGGCGAGGTGGAGATCCGGGTTCAGGATTTCCACCTCGGCGTCCGGCTGCAGGTCGCCAGCCGTCACGTCCTTCTTGCTCTTCACGTCCAGGCGCAGCAGCTTCGGCTTGTCGCTGTGCAGCTTGAACGTCAGCTCCTTGAGGTTGAGGATGAGCTGGGTCACATCCTCGACCACGCCCGGCACCGTGGAGAACTCGTGCAGGACGTTCTCGATCTTGACGGACGTCACGGCCGCGCCCGGGATCGCGGCGAGCAGGACACGCCGCAGCGCGTTTCCGAGGGTCACGCCGAAACCGCGATCGAGCGGCTCGACCACGAACTTCCCGTAAGTGTCAGAGAGCTCCGCGTACTCGACCTTGGGCTTGTTCATGTCCCACACGCCCGTCAACCCCCTCTTTCCGCTCGATCCGCCGAGCACGTCCGCGCCGCCGGGCATGCCCGTCCCGAACGGCACGTTCGAAATCCCGGGAATGTCCCGGAACGATGTCGCGGTGCGATCTTCCGGCATTTCGCGGCTACCTCGTTTCGCGTTCTTCGCGGTTATCTCGAGTAGTACTCGACGATCAGCTGCTCGTGCACCGGCACGTCGATATCGTCCCGCGCCGGCAGGGTCAGGATGCGGCCGGTCAGCGCGTCCGGCTGGTATTCGAGCCAGCCCGGCGTCCCGCGGCCCGGCGCCTGCCCGGCGAGGGCCGTGAAGTGCGGCAGCTGGCGGCTGCCCTTGTCCACGCCGACGCTCTGCCCCGCCTTGACCAGGTACGACGACACGGTCACGCGCCGGCCGTCGACCGCGATGTGGCCGTGGGCGACGAGCTGCCGCGCCGCCTTGCGGCTCGACGCGAGCCCCAGGCGGTACACGACGTTGTCGAGCCGGCTTTCCAGAATCTGCAGGAGGCGCGTGCCGGTATGACCGGTCGCGTGCACCGCCATCTGGAAGTAGTGCTTGAACTGGGTCTCGTACACGCCGTAGAAACGGCGCAGCCGCTGCTTCTCGCGCAGCCGGATCGCGAAATCCGACGGCTTGCGCCGGCTCGGCGCGTGCATCCCGGGCGGGGTCGTGTCCTTCGCCACCGGACACTTGTCCGTGTAGCACTTCTCGCCCTTGAGGTAGAGCTTCATGCCTTCTCGCCGGCACAGCCGGCAGACCGGCCCGTGGTACCGTCCCATGCCTGCTCCTCTACACCCGCCGCCGCTTCGGCGGCCGGCATCCGTTGTGGGGAATCGGAGTGACGTCTTTGATGAGGCTCACCTCCAGGCCCGCGGCCTGGAGGGACCGGATCGCGGCCTCGCGGCCGGAGCCAGGACCCTTGACGAAGACCTCCACCGACCGGACGCCGTGCTCCATCGCCTTGCGGGCGGCGTTTTCCGCGGCGAGGCCGGCGGCGAACGGCGTGCCCTTTCGCGACCCCTTGAATCCCGACGTGCCCGCGCTCGCCCAGGCGAGCACGTTGCCCTGGAGATCGCAGATCGACACAACCGTATTGTTGAACGTCGACTGGATGTGCGCAATGCCCGCCGGGACGTTCTTCCGCTCCTTGCGCTTGCCGCGGGTCGGTGTGGTCACCCCCTGGCCTCCTTAGCTCGCAACCGGCGCCGCGGCCGCGGTTTTGGCCTTGCGGGCGCCGACGGTCTTCTTCTTGCCCTTGCGGGTGCGGGCGTTCGTCCGGGTGCGCTGACCGCGCACCGGAAGGCCCTTGCGATGGCGCTGGCCGCGGTAGCAGCCGATCTCGACGAGCCGCCGGATATCCATGGCCACGTCGCGCCGAAGGTCGCCTTCGACCTTGTAGTTGCGGTCGATCACCTCGCGCAGGCGCGTGACTTCCTCGTCGGTCAGCGCGCGGACGCGCGTCTCCGGATTGACCCCCGTGATCCCGAGGATCTCCCGGGCGCGGCTGCGACCGATCCCGTAGATGTATGTCAGGCCGACTTCGACTCGCTTCTCACGCGGAAGGTCCACGCCCGCGATACGCGCCATCCCGGTGCCCCCTCCTGTCTGCGCAGGACTCCCGGCCGCCTCGGCGGCCTCCTGTTAGCCCTGCTTCTGCTTGTGCTTCGGATTCTCGCAGATGACCATCACGCGGTTGCCGCGCTTGATCACCTTGCACTTCTCGCACATCCGTCTGACCGACGCCCGTACCTTCATGGCACGCTCCCGACGCCGGCGCGTCCCGCCGGCTAGTCCCCGTGAGGGGGAGACGCCGGCGCATCCCGGCGGCTAATCCCCGTGAGGGGGGCCTAACGGAATCGATACGTGATCCGTCCGCGGGTGGGATCGTAAGGCGAGAGCTCCACCTTCACGCGGTCGCCCGGCAGGATCCGGATAAAATGGATCCGCATCTTGCCGGAGATGTGGGCCAGAATCTTGTGTCCGGACGCCAGCTCCACCCGGAACATGGCGTTGGGAAGCACTTCGACGATGGTCCCTTCGACTTCAATAACGTCCTTCTTGGCCATCCTCTACCCCGCGCGCGAACAACTATTCATTATACCGACGCCTCGGCGGGAAGTCTAGTCAGCACTTCGGCGCCGGTCTCGCCCACCGCCACCGTGTGTTCGAAGTGCGCGGAGGGCCGGCCGTCGGCCGTCCGCACCGTCCACCCGTCCCGCTCCATCACGACGTTGGGCCCGCCCATGTTCACCATCGGCTCGATCGCCAGCGTCATCCCGGCCTTCAACACCACGCCCGTCCCCCGCCGCCCAAAGTTCGGGATTTGGGGCTCCTCGTGCAGCCGCCGGCCCACGCCGTGCCCGGCGAATTCCCGCACCACCGAGAATCCCGCCTGCTCGACGTGGCGCTGGATCGCCGCCCCGACGTCGCCGAGGCGCGACCCCGGCCGGACCGCTTTGATGCCTTCCTCGAGCGACTCCGCCGTCACCGCCAGGAGGCGCCGCAGCGGTTCGTCGACCTCCCCGACCGGCAGCGTGACCGCGTTGTCACCGTGGAAACCGTCCACCTCCGCCCCGAGGTCGAGGCTCACGATCTCGCCGCTCCGCAGCACGCGGCGGCCCGGGATGCCGTGTACGACCTCGTCGTTGACGGAAATGCAGACGCTCGCCGGATAGCCGCGGTACCCGAGGAACGACGGCACGGCGCCCAGCGCCCGGATGCGGTCCTCCGCGACGCGGTCGAGTTCGCGGGTGGTCACGCCCGGCCGGACCGCGGCGCACACGTCCCGGAGGGCCGCCGCGGCGATCTGGCAGGCGCGGCGCATCACGGCGATCTCGGCCGCCGACTTGATCGGAATCGAATTGCTCATCGTCCCACCGCGCGCCCGGCACGGGCCGCGACGAATTCCGAGATCCGCTCGTACACCTCTTCCGCGGTGCCCCGGGCGTTGACGGCCAGGAAGACGCCGCGGTTCCGGTAGTGGTCCACGAGCGGGGCGGTCCAGCGGCGGAACACCTCCAGCCGGCGGTTGACCGTCTCCGGCGCGTCGTCGCGCCGCTGAATCAGCTCCGAACCGTCCAGGTCACAGCGGCCGGGCTCGCGCGGCGCGTGGTACTCCACATGATAGTTGGCGCCGCACGTCGGGCAGATGCGGCGGCCGGTGATCCGGCGCACCACGACCTCCTCCGGAATCTCGAAGAAGATCACCCCGTGGAGCTCGCGGCCCGTCCTTGCCAGGAACTCGTCGAGCGCGTCCGCCTGCGGCAGCGTGCGCGGGTAGCCGTCGAGGATGAATCCCGCCGCGCAGTCCGGCTGCAGGAGGCGCTCCTCGACGATCTGCTGAACGATCGCGTCGGGGACAAGCTCGCCCTCGCGCATGTACTCCGTCGCGCGCTGCCCGACCTCGGTGTTCGCGCGCACCGCCGCCCGGAACATGTCCCCGGTGGAAATGTGCGGGATCCCGTGGCGCGCGCGGTACAGCTCGGCCTGGGTGCCCTTGCCGGCGCCGGGCGGCCCCATGAACACGAGGTTCACTTCGCGGAGCCCCTCACTTCATGAAACCCTCGTAGTGGCGCATCAGGACGTACGCCTCGATCTGCTTCATCGTCTCGAGCGCCACGCCGACGACGATCAGCAGCGACGTGCCGGTGAGATACAGCGTCAGCTGGCCCGTAAAGCGCGCCAGGAAGATCGGCCCGACCGCGATCAGGCCGAGGAAGATGGCGCCGACGAATGTCAGTTTCTCGAGGATCTTGATCAGATAGTCCGTCGTCGGCCGCCCGGGGCGGATGCCGGGGATGAACCCGCCGTACTTCTTGATGTTGTCCGAGACGTCTTCCGGGTCGAAGCTCACCGCGGTGTAGAAGTACGTGAACGCGATGATCAGCACGAAGTACAAGAGCGCCCCCGTGGTGCTGTTGAGCGACAGGTAGTTGCCGACCTTCTGCAGCCACGGCCAGCGGGAGAACTGCGCGACCGTCCCCGGAAACTGCATCACCGATATGGCGAAGATGATCGGAATGACGCCGGACGAGGCGATCCGGATCGGCAGGTATGTGGTCTGGCCGCCGACCATGCGGCGCCCCACGATCCGCTTCGCGTATTGGATCGGGATCTTGCGCGCGGCCTGCGTCACGACCACGACCGCGACGATGCTCAGAAGAATCACGGCGATGTCGGCGATCGCGCGGAATACGGACGCCTCGCCGACGTTCACGAGGCCGATCGTCTGAGAAATCTGGTTCGGCAGCCGCGCGCAGATGCCGGCGAAGATGATCAGCGACACGCCGTTGCCGATGCCGTACTCGGTCATGATCGAGCCCATCCACGTCAGCAGCATGGTGCCGGCGACCAGCGTCGCGACGATCTCGCCGAGGATGAGCGGCCGCGGGTCGCCGATCGCGCCGAGGTTGCGGATCAGCAGCATCTGACCGGTGCCCTGAACGATCGCCAGCAGAACGGCGAGGTACAGGGTCCACTGGCCGATCTTGCGCCGTCCGGCCTCGCCTTCCTCCCGGTGGATCTCCTTGAGGCGCGGGAAGACCACCTCGAGGAGGCTGAAGATGATCGACGACGTGATGTAGGGAAAGACGCCGAGCGCGAACAGCGCGAAGCGCGAGAACGCCCCGCCGACGAACAGGTCGATGAACCCGAAGACATTGCCGGCCTGCCCCTGCTGGAACAGCGACTGCAGGCGCAGCACGTCCACGCCCGGCACGGGAATGTGCGAGCCGAGCCGGAACAGCGCCAGCATCCCCACCGTGAAGAGAAACTTCCGGCGGAGGTCCGGGATGCGGATGATATTGGCAAGCCCGGGAATCACGCGCTCAACACCTCGGCGCGTCCGCCGGCCGCTTCGATCCGCTCCTTGGCGCTCTTGCTGAAGGCGTGCGCCCTCACGACGAGCGCGTGGGGGAGGTCCCCGCCGCCCAGGATCTTGACCTGGTCGCCGTTGATCAGCCGCGCCTCGCGCAGCGACGCCGGCGTCACCTCGGTGCCGGCGGCGAACGCCGCCAGGCGGCCGACGTTGACGACGTCCATGCGCCCGCGCGGTCCGCCGCCGACGTGGTTGCTGCCCGCCCCGCGGACGCCGCGCCGGTACGGGACGCGCTTGATCAGCGGCAGCTGCCCGCCCTCGAACCCGGGTCGGCGCTGGCCGCCCGTGCGCGCCTTCTGACCCTTGTGTCCGCGCCCCGCCGTATTGCCGTGCCCCGACGAGTGCCCGCGGCCGACGCGGCGGCGCCGGTGCCGGGCTCCCCGGGCCGGCCGGAGATCACCCAGCCCGACCATGCTCCACCTCTTCCACCGTGACCAGATGCTGAAGCCTGCGCACCGCGCCGGCGAGCGAGGGCGTCTGCGCGTGCACGCGGCTCGCGCCGATGCGGCGGAGTCCGAGCGCGTACGCCACGCGGCGCGTCTCCCTCGGCGAGCCGATGAGGCTGCGCCGGAGCGTCACCCGCACGCGGGTCTGTTCCGCCTTTACACGCTCTGCCACTGCGCCGCCCTCCGGCCCAGGAGCTCTTCCACCGTCTTGCGGCGGATGCGCGCCACTTCGGAGGGCAGCCGAATGTCGAGCAGCCCTTTGAGCGTCGCGCGCGCCTGGTTGATCGGATTGTTGCTGCCCAACGACTTCGTGAGAATGTCGCGCACCCCGGCGGCCTCGAGCACGGCGCGCACCGGGCCGCCGGCGATGACGCCGGTGCCCGGAGCCGCCGGCTTCAGCAAAACCTTCGCCGCGCCGTAGACCGAGAGGATCTCGTGCGGGATGGTGGTGCCGGAGAGCGAGACGCCCATCAGGCTCTTGCGCGCCTCTTCCGTGCCCTTGCGGATTGCGTCCGGCACCTCGCCCGCCTTGCCGAGGCCGATGCCGACGTGGCCGTGCTCGTCACCGACGACGACAAGCGCGCTAAAGTTGAAGCGCTTCGCGCCCTTCGTCACCTTGGCGACGCGGTTGATCCAGATCGCCTTCTCCGTCGTCAGGTTGACGTCGTCGGCCTTGACCCGCCGGTGCAGGTACTCCAGACCCGCCGGCTTCTGCGCCGGCGGCGCCTCGACTTTGCGGGGTTTCTTCCCCCGGCCCTTACCCTTGAACCGCGGCATGCCGTCCCTCCCTTAGAATTCCAGCCCGCCCTCGCGGGCGCCGTCGGCCACGGCCTTCACGCGACCGTGGTACAGATATCCGCCGCGGTCGAACACGACCCGGCTGACACCGCGCTCCTTCGCGCGGCGCGCGATCAGCTGGCCCACCAGCTTGCCGGCCTCGGCCTTCTTCACGCCGGCCGCCTGCGTCTTGATCTCCGGATCGAGGCTCGACGCCGCACACAACGTACGGCCGGCCCGGTCGTCGACCACCTGCGCGTAGATATGCGCCACGCTGCGGAACACGGACAGCCGCGGCCGCTCGGGCGTGCCCTGCACCGCGCGCCGGATCCGGAGATGGCGGCGCTGACGGGTGTCGTTCCGGCTCTTGCGCTTGATCATCGCTGACCCCCCTACGCCTTGGCGCCGGCCGCAGCCTTGCCGGCCTTGCCCGCCTTGCGACGGACGCGCTCGCCGAGGTAGCGAATACCCTTGCCCTTGTACGGGTCCGGCTCGCGCAGCGCGCGGATGCGCGCGGCGATCTGGCCGACCAGCTCCTTGTCGATGCCCGAGACGATGATGCGGTTCGGTTGCGGCGCCTCGAGCGTGATCCCGGACGGCGGATCGAGCTCCACCGGATGCGAGAAGCCGAGCTGGATCGCGAGCTTCGGCCCCTGCTTCTGAGCGCGGTAGCCGACGCCCTGAATCTCGAGCTGCACGGCGTACCCTTCCGTGACGCCGCGCACCATGTTCGCGACGAGCGCGCGGGTCAGACCGTGGAGCGCGCGGTGAAACCGGCCGTCCGTCGGCCGCGCGACCGTGACCCGGCCGTCCGCGACCGCGACCGAGATGTCGGGATGGACGGTGCGCTCGAGCTGCCCCTTCGGCCCTTTCACGCGGACCGTGCGGTCCGCGACGGCCACGTCCACGCCCTTCGGAATCGGAATCGGCAGTCTGCCTACGCGTGACATCTGCGGCTCCTCACCAGACGAAGCACAGGACCTCGCCGCCGACGCCGGCCCGCCGGGCGTCGCGGTCGGTCATGATCCCGCGCGAAGTCGAGAGAATGGCGACTCCAAGGCCGCCGCGCACGCGCGGGATCTCGGTGCGCCCGCGGTAGATGCGCAGCCCCGGCCGGCTGATCCGGCGCAGACCGGTGATGACGGCCGTCTTCCGTTCGCCGTAGCGCAGCTGCAGCCGCAGCTGGTGCGGGGCCTTCTTGTCGAGCTCGAAGTCCGTGATGAACCCCTCGTTCTTCAGGATCTTCGCGATCTCGAGCTTCATCCGCGACGGCGGGACCTGCACGACGTCGTGCCGGGCCGTCATCGCGTTGCGGATGCGCGTCAGCATATCCGCGATCGGATCGGTAATCACGCCCACTCCCGTCACCTCACCAGCTGGCTTTGACCACGCCGGGAATCTCGCCCTTGTGCGCCAGATTGCGCAGGCAGATCCGGCACAGGCCAAACTTCCGGAAGACCGCGCGCGGCCGGCCGCACAGCCGGCAGCGGCTGTACCGCCGCACCTTGAACTTCGGCGGCTTCCGCCATTTCAACAGCAGCGACTTTTTCGGCATCCCCTACGCCCTCCCGGCGCGCGCCGTGCCGGCCGCCGCACCCTGTCCGTCGCCCGAGACGGCCGCCTCGCGGAACGGCAGCCCGAGGGCGCGCAGCAGCTCGCGCGCTTCCTCGTCGGTCTTCGCCGTCGTTACGATCGCGATATCCATGCCGCGGATCTTCTCCACCTTGTCGTACTCGATCTCCGGGAAGATCAGCTGTTCCCGGACGCCGATGTTCATGCTGCCGCGGCCGTCGAACGACCGCGAGGGAATGCCCTTGAAGTCCTTGATCCGCGGCAGGCTGATGTTGAACAGCTTGTCGAGGAACTCGTACATCCGCTCGCCTCGCAGCGTCACCTTCGCACCGATTGGGTTGCCGGTCCGCAGCTTGAACGCCGCGATCGACGTTCGGGCCCGCGCGATCACCGGGCGCTGGCCGCTGATCGTCGTCAGCTCCTCGACCGCCTTGTCGAGGTGCCGCTGGTCCTGGAGGGCGTCGGCGACGCGCATGTTGATGACGACCTTCTCGACCTTCGGGACCTGCATGACCGTCTTGTATCCGAAGCGCTTGCGCAGCGCCGGCACGACGTCCGTCTTGTAGCGTTCACGCATCCGCGCCATGACTACTTATCGATGACCTCCCCGCAGTGGCGGCAGACCCGGACCTTGCCGCCGTCGTCGAGCACGCGGTGGCCGAACCGGACCGCGCGCCCGCACCGCGGGCACACCAGCATCGCTTTGCCGGCCGGGAACGCCAGCTCTTTCTCGACGATGCCGCCGGACGGCATCTTCTCGTTTGGCTTGGTGTGCCGCTTCGCGACCATCACGGCCTCGACAATGATCCGCCCGGAGTCCGGCAGCACCCGCAGCACCTTGCCGCGCTTGCCGCGGTACTTGCCGGTGATCACCTCGACGGTGTCGCCGCGCCGCACGTGCACGTGGGTCGAGACCATCACAGCACCTCCGGCGCGAGCGAGATGATCTTCATGAACTGCCGCTCCCGCAGCTCCCGCGCCACCGGCCCGAAGATGCGCGTGCCGCGCGGGTTGTTCTGGTCCGTGATCAGCACCGCGGCGTTGTCGTCGAACCGGATCGCCGAGCCGTCGGGCCGCCGCGTCGGCTGCACGGTGCGCACCACGACCGCCTTCACGACCTCGCCCTTCTTGACGGCGCTGTTCGGAATCGCCTGCTTGACCGTGGCCACGATGACGTCGCCGATCGCCGCGTAGCGACGCCGCGAGCCGCCGTAGACGCGGATGCACATGATCTCGCGCGCTCCCGTGTTGTCCGCGACCCGCAGCCGCGTGTAGTTTTGAATCATCGCGCCTTTTCCACCACCCGCACGACCCGCCACCGCTTGTCCTTGCTGAGCGGGCGCGTCTCCGCGATCAGCACCGTGTCCCCGACGTGCGCTTCCCCGCGCTCGTCGTGGGCCTTGTACCGCACGCTGTGCCGCACGATCTTCTTGTAGACGGGATGCTGCCCGCGCCGTGAGACCTCGACGACGACGGTCTTCTGCATCTTGTCGCTCACGACCACGCCGATCCGGGTCTTCCGGATCCCGCGTGATGCGGCCGGCGCCGCCGGTTGAGTCGTTACGGTCTCGTTCATCGCCCGCCCCCCGGCGCCGGCGCACGCCGGCCGGCCCCGTCTCGGGACTCACTCAGTTCGCGCGCGCGCAGCTCGGTCAGGAGCCGCGCCACCGTCCGCCGGGTCTGGAGGATCTTCGCGGGATTCAGCAGCTTGCCGGACGTCCGCTGCAGCCGGAGCGTGAACAGTTCCTGCCGCGCGTCGGCGAGCCGCTTCTGGATCTCGGGCTCGCTGAGGTCGCGCACCGCTTCCCCTTTCGCCATCACGCCTGCCCTCCTGTCGCGCCCGCTCCGGCCGTCGCGATTTCCGCCGCGTCGTCCCGGTGCACGAACCGCGTGGCGATCGGCAGCTTGTGGCCGGCGAGCGCCATCGCCTCACGCGCCACGGCCTCGCTCACGCCGCCGAGCTCGAACAGCACCCGGCCCGGCCGCACGACGGCGACCCACAGCTCCGGATTGCCCTTGCCGCTGCCCATGCGGGTCTCGGCGGGCTTCTTGGTCACGGGGTGGTCCGGGAACACGCGGATCCACAGCTTGCCGCCGCGTTTGATGAACCGGGTGATCGCGCGGCGCGCCGCCTCGATCTGCTGGCTCGTGATCCACGCCCGGTCCTGCGCCTGCAGGCCGAACTCCCCGAACGTCACCGACGCGCCGGAATGGGCATCCCCGCGCATGCGGCCGCGGTGCGCCTTCCTGTACTTGACCCGCTTGGGCATCAACATGTATCCGCGTTCTCCTCCGGTCTACTCGTCCGGGGCGCTGGGCGCGCCGCCGTCGGACGGCCCGCCGACGCCGCGGCAGGCAAATATGACATTGAAGCCGGCCACGTGGTCATCTAAGCCGGCTCGGCGCCGTCCCCCTCGGGCCGGCGCTGCTGCACGATCACGCGGGGCTGCCGCGACGGCAGCACCACGGTGTCCGAGGCCCGCCCCCGGGCGGTCCCGTCGGCCGGCGGGCGGCGCCGCTCCGGCAGCACGTCGCCGCGGTAGATCCACACCTTCACGCCGATCCGGCCGTAGGTCGTAAGCGCCTCCGCGACGCCGAAGTCGATGTCCGCGCGCAGGGTCTGGAGCGGCACCCGGCCCTCGCGGTACCACTCGTACCGCGCGATCTCGGCGCCGGCGAGCCGGCCGCTGCACGAGATGCGGATGCCCTTCGCGCCGCTGCGGAGGCTGCGGGCGACCGCCTGCTTCATCGCCCGGCGGTACGCGATGCGCCGCTCGAGCTGGCTCGCGACGTTCTGGGCGACCAGCGCGGCCTCGAGCTCGGCGCGCCGGATCTCCTGGACGTTCAGCTGGATCGCCTTGCCGGTCATCGCCTCGAGCTCTTTCTTCAGCGCGTCGATCCCGGTGCCGCCGCGGCCGATGATGATGCCCGGCCGCGCCGAGTGAATCGTGATGCGGACGCGGTTGGCGGCGCGCTCGATCTCGATCCGCGAGATGCCGGCGCGGCCCATCTTCCTCTTGATGGCGTTGCGCAGCTTCTGGTCTTCCTCGATCAGCTCGGGGAAGTTCTTTTCGGCGTACCACTTGGACTCCCAGTCCTTGATGATCCCGAGCCGCAGACCGATTGGATGGATCTTCTGTCCCACGATACGCCCCCTACTCGTCGGCGACGATCACGGTGATGTGGCTGCTGCGCTTCTTGATCACGTCCGCCCGGCCGCGGGCGCGGGCGTGCATGCGGCGCTGGCTCGGACCGCTGTCCACGTACGCCCGCCGGACGCGCAGCGCGTCGCGGGCGAGCTCCAGGTTGTGCTCCGCGTTGGCCGCCGCCGAGGCGACGACCTTGGCCACGGCCTTGGCCGCGCGGTTCGGCGTGAACTTCAACACCGCGAGCGCCTCGTCCACGGCCTTGCCCTTGATCAGCTCCGTAACCGTCCGCACCTTCCGCGGCGCGATCCGGACGTGGCGCGCAATCGCCTTGGCTTCCATCAGGCGTCCCTCCTCACCGTCACGCGGACGGGGCCGGTGTCGCGGGCGCCGCTCCGCCGCCCGCGGCCGGCGCGGCCGCTCCCGGGCCCACCGGCCGCACGGACGTCGTCTTCTCGACGCGCACGCCGTGGCTCTTGAACGTGCGCGTGATCGAGAACTCGCCGAGCTTGTGCCCGACCATGTTCTCGGTCACATAGACCGGCACGTGTTTGCGGCCGTCGTACACCGCGATCGTGTGCCCGACCATGTCCGGCAGGATCGTCGACCGGCGCGACCAGGTGCGAATCACCCGCCGCTCGCGCGAGCGGTTCAGCGCGTCGACCTTCTGCTGGAGGTGCTTGTCCACGAACGGCCCCTTCTTGACGGACCGGCCCATCCTATTTCCTCCGCTTCACGATGAACTTGTCGCTGGGCTTCGTCTTGCGCGTCTTGTAGCCGAGCGTCGGCTTGCCCCAGGGCGTCACCGGCCCGGGCATGCCGATCGGCGACTTGCCCTCGCCGCCGCCGTGCGGGTGGCTGCTGGGATCCATCACGACGCCGCGGACGTGCGGCCGCCGGCGCATCCAGCGCGTCCGGCCGGCCTTGCCGATGCTGACCGACTCGTGCTCTAAGTTCCCGACCTGGCCGATCGTAGCCCGGCAGCCGATGTGGATCATCCGCACCTCGCCGGAGGGGAGCCGGATCTGCGCGTAGTCGCCTTCCTTGGCCATCACCTGCGCCGCCCCGCCGGCGCTGCGCACCAGCTGCCCGCCGCGGCCCATGTGCAGCTCGACGTTGTGCACGGTCGTGCCGACCGGAATCGCGCGCAGCGGCAGGCTGTTCCCCGGCTTGATCTCGGCGTCCGGCCCCGACGCGACGCTGTCACCGAGTCCGAGCCCCACCGGGGCGAGGATGTAGCGCTTCTCGCCGTCGCGGTAGTGCAGCAGCGCGATCCGCGCGGACCGGTTGGGATCATACTCGATCGCGGCGACGCGCGCCGTGATCCCGTCCTTGTCGCGCTTGAAGTCGATGACCCGGTAGCGCCGCTTGTGGCCGCCGCCGCGGTGGCGGACGGTCACGCGGCCCTGGCTGTTGCGGCCCGCGCGGTTGAGCAGCGGCTCGACGAGCGACCGCTCCGGCGACGTTCGGGTGATCTCCTCGAACGTCACCACCGTCATGAACCGGCGGCCGGGCGTGATGGGCTTGAATTTTTTGATTCCCATGCGTCCCCCGCCCCTACGTCAGTTTCTCGAGATCGATCTTGTCGCCGTCGGCGAGTGTGACCACCGCCTTCCGGTAGCCGGCCTCGCGGTAGTGGTGCTGGCCGCGCCGGCGCGCCCGCCCCGGGATCCGGATCACGTTGACTTTCGTGACGCGGACGCTGAACAGCCGCTGCACCGCGTCGCGGATCACCGGCTTCGGCGAGGCGCCGTCGATCTCGAAGGTGTACTTGTTGATCGCCGTGCCGCGCATACTCTTCTCCGTGACGATCGGCCGCCGGATGATGGTGCGCGGATCGAGCACCGGGCTCATGATCCCAGACCCTCCACCAGCCGCTGCAGGGCGTCGCGCGTGAACACGATCCGGTCCGCGGCGAGAATCGCGTGCACGTTGAGCGCGGACGCCGCCGCGACCCGCACGCCGTCGAGGTTGGCCGCGGAGCGCTCGACCGCTTCGCTCGGCGCGGCGGTCACCAACAGGACGGAACGGACGCCGCTCGCCCGCACGCCCAGGCCCGCCGCGCGCAACGCCGCGGCCACCGTCTTCGTCTTCGGCGCATCGAGGTCAAGCCGGTCGAGCACCACGATCCGTCCTTCCGCCGCGCGGGCCGAGAGCGCCGAGCGCAGCGCGAGCCGTCGCACCTTCTTGGGCAGTGTGTACCGGTAACTCCGCGGCCGCGGCCCGAACACGATGCCGCCGCCGACGAACACCGGCGCCCCGCGGGCGCCGTGGCGGGCTCGGCCGGTGCCCTTTTGCCGGTACAGCTTGCGCGTGCTGCGCGAAACCATGCCCCGCGTGAGCGTGGAGTGTGTGCCGCGGTGCCGGCCGGCCAGCTGCCACCGCACCGCCTCGTGCAACACGGCGGTGTGCGGCGTCAGGCCGAACACCGCGTCGGCGAGCTCCACCTCGCCGGCCGCCTTCCCGTCGCGGTCGTAGACCGTCGCCTTGCTCATTGCGTCTTTCCGCCCTTCTGCGCGCCCGCCCGCTCGCGGCCCTGAGGCTGCTCGGCCTGGGCCCGGCGCGGCGCCGCGCGCAGAGACTTCCGCGGGGCCGCGGTCTTGACGAGCAGCACGCTGCCGCGGGGGCCCGGCACCGCGCCGTGAATCAGCAGAACGTTGCGCTCCGCGTCGACCGACACGACGCGCAGGCCGCGCACCGTCGCGCGCTCGCCGCCGAGCCGGCCCGGCATGCGCTTGCCCTTCCAGACGCGCGCGATGTTGCTCGACCCGATGCTGCCGATCGCGCGGTGCATCAGGCTGACGCCGTGCGAGTCGCGCTGCCCGCCGAAGTTGTGGCGCTTGATCGCGCCGGCAAACCCCTTGCCCTTGCTCACGCCGGTCACGTCCACCCGGGCGCCCTCGCTGAAGGCGTCCGCGCGGACCGCCTGGCCTAGTTCGAACGTCTCGCCGCCGCCGAGGCGCACCTCGCGGATCACCCGCATCGGGGCGAGCCCGCGCTTGAGGAACACGCCGCGGTAGGGTTTCTGGGGCGCGCGCACGCGCGGTTTCTCGGGCAGCGGATCGAACCCGAGCTGCACCGCGGCGTAGCCTTCCTTCGCCGGCGTGCGGACGCCGACGACCACGCAGGGCCCGGCTTCGACGACCGTCACCGGCACGATGTTACCGTCGCCGTCGAAGATTTGGGTCATGCCGAGTTTTCGTCCGAGAATCGCGGCCATCGGATTCGCTCCCTCAGATTGCGCGCTACAGCTTGATCTCGATGTCGACGCCGGCCGGCAGATCGAGGTGCATCAGGGCGTCGACGGTCTTGGGGGTCGGCTCGAGGATGTCGATCAGGCGCTTGTGCGTCCGCAGCTCGAAGTGCTCCATCGATTCCTTGTCGATGTGCGGTGACCGGATCACGCAGTAGACGTTGCGGTCGGTCGGGAGCGGCACAGGCCCGGAGATGCGCGCACCGGTCCGGCGGACCGTGTCCACGATCTTTTCCGCGGACTGGTCGAGCACCTTATGATCGTAGGCCTTGAGCTTGATTCGGATCTTTTGCGCCATTCGCCGCTCCTTTGTGAGTGCCGCTGCGGTCGGCATTTACGAGAGGATCTTGGCGATGACGCCGGCGCCGACCGTCCGGCCTCCCTCCCGTACCGCAAACCGCTGCCCCTCCTCCAGCGCCACCGGCGTGATCAACGCCCCCTCGATCGTCACGTTGTCCCCCGGCATCACCATCTCC